>JAEZBA010000545.1 GCA_023430245.1 Pseudomonadota bacterium | reverse complement strand
CCGGTGACCATGCCGCGCACCGCCTATCAGGTGGTCTATCCCGACGGCAGCGTGATGATCGATGCCGGAATGGACAGGGCCACGCACGACTCGTTCGGCGAGGGCGAGCCTTACGACGAGGACGCGTTCGCGCAGGTGATGTGCGCGCTGCGGGCCGCGCGCATGATCGTGCTGACGCATTATCACGCCGACCATGTCGGCGGCGTCGTGACCGCGGATGATGCCGATGCGCTCGCGCGCAAGACCATCGCGACGGCGGAGACGCTGTCGCTGATGATGAACCAGCCGCATCGCCCGCATCTAAAATTGCCGGAGCAGCGCGCCGAGCAATTCATCTGCGTGAGCTACGGGCGTTATTATCCGGTCGCGCCCGGCATGGTGTTGATCAAGGCGCCCGGCCATTCGCCCGACATGCAGATGATTTACCTCCGCTTGCAGAGCGGCCGGGAATACCTGCATTCGATCGATGCGGCCTGGAACGAGGCGAACATTCGCCATGTGAAAGGAAAGGCGGCGCCGTGGGTAAAGGAGGATGTAGCGGCGGTGCTGGCGCAATTGCGCTGGTTGAATCGGCTCATGGCCGACGAGCCCGATCTCCACATTTTAGTCACGCATGACGGCGAGCTTCTCGATCGATTGATCGGTGGCGGTGCGGTCGGCGCGAGTCTCAGAGTCTGACAAGGACCAAAAAGGTCTGAACAAGGACTGCATCATAACAACGTAGGGGAGAACGATGACGGCAAGATACGCTTCCAAGGCAATCCTCGCATTCGCGGCGGCTTTGATGCTGCCGGCACTCGCGCATGCGCAAAGCTATCCGACGCGCCCGATCACGGTGGTCGTGCCGTTCCCTGCCGGCGGTCCGAGCGACGTAGTCGCGCGCATCGTTGCCGACGGCATGTCGAAGCATCTCGGCCAGACGATGGTGATCGAGAATGTCGGCGGCGCCGGCGGCACGCTCGGCTCCGGACGTGTCGCAACCGCGGATGCTGACGGCTATACGCTGCTCGCCGGCTCGATGGGTTCGCATGTCGCGGCCCCGGTACTGACCCCGAATGTCCGCTACGATTCCGAGCGCGACTTCATACCGGTCGGCATCACGGCTGACGCGCCGGCGGTGATCGTCGCGCGCAAGGATTTCCCGGCGAACAACATGAAGGAATTCGTCGCTTACGTGAAGGCGAACGGCGACAAGGTGAAGCAGGCGCATGGCGGCGTCGGTTCGTCCTCGCACATGGCCTGCCTCCTGTTCAACACCGAGGCCGGTCTGAAGCCGACACCGGTCGCTTACAAGGGCACCGGGCCCGCGATGAACGATCTGCTCGGCGGTCATGTTGACTTCCTGTGCGAGCAGTCGGTCAGTGTCGCGAGCCAGGTGCGCGGCGGCTCGGTCAAGGCATTCGGCGTGTCGAGCGCGGGCAAGATCGAGGCGTTGCCGCAGGTCCCGGCCGCGAAGGATGGCGGCGTGGATTTCCAGATGAGCGTCTGGTCCGGCATTTTCGCACCCAAGGGCACGCCGAAAGAGGCGATCGGCAAGCTCGCGTCAGCGCTCGACAAGGCGCTCGACGATCCGAGCGTGGTCAAGCGGCTGACCGAACTCGGCGGCTCGATTCCGGTCAAGGCCGAGCGCGACCCGGCGAAGTTCGACAAGCTGGTGAAGGCTGAAATCGTGCGCTGGAAGCCGATCCTGGAAAAGGCGGCGCCGCCGGCGGCGAAGAGCAACTGATTGTTTCCTACATCTCTCTTCGAAAGGGGAGATCGGCTGTCGGAGCAGGACTCCGGCAGCCGATGGGGGTCTCTCAGAAATTGTAACCTGACCCTCTCCTAACCCTCTCCCTTTCAGGGGGAGGGAGTGCAAGACGCGAGACCGGAAGACCCCATGCTGACACGTCCCTCCGAAGGCCAACAGCGCGATGCGATGCGGGACCGCGCGCGTTTAATCAATGAAGCTGGCTCGCTGGCGGCGGCGTTAGGTAGCGGCGCGATCCCGAAGCTCGTCGAGACCACGCTGTCGGAAGCGCTGGTGCTCGGACTTCTCAAGCAGGGCGTGACGAAATATCTCGCGATCTTCGGCCATGGCTCGACCGATCTCGGCGAGGTGCTGCGCATCTACGAGGAGGAAGGCGTCACCCGCACCTTCAATTTCCGCAACGAGGTCGAGATGGCGCATGCCGCGACCGCGTTGCGCTGGCAATATGGCGAAATCCCCGCGGTCGTCACGTCGATCGGGCCGGGTGCGCTGCAGGCGCTGGCCGGATCGCTGGCCGCAGCATCGAACGGCGTCGGCGTCTATCATATCTACGGCGACGAGACGACCTTCGGCGAAGGCTACAACATGCAGCAGGTGCCGAAGGAGGAGCAGAGCCTGTTCGGCCGCATGACCGCGCTGATGGGCGGCTCCTACGTGCTGCATACGCCGGAAGCCCTGCGCGACGCGCTGCGCCGCGGCTCGCTGGCGGTCAATCATCCGTATCGGGCGGGGCCGTTCTATCTACTGCTGCCGCTCAACACCCAGCCGCAACGCGCGACGCTCAATCTTGCAGCCCTGCCGGACCGCCCCGACCTGCCAAAGCTCGCGCCGGTGGACGACAAGGCCTATGCGCAAGCCGCACGCCTCATCGCTCAGGCGAAAAGCGTGGCGATCAAGGCCGGCGGCGGCACGCGCGGCCATGACGCGGCGGTGCGCAGGCTTGCCGAGATGGCCGGCGCCGCGGTGGTGTTGTCGCCGGGCTCGACCGGCGTTCTGCCGGACGCGCATCCGCAGAACATGCATGTCGGCGGCTCGAAAGGCTCGATCAGCGGCAATTTCGCGATGGCCAATGCCGAGCTTGTCATCGTCATTGGCTCGCGCGGCGTGTGCCAGGCCGATTGCTCCGGTATCGGCTACAAGTCGGCAAAAGAGGTCATCAACATCAACGGCGATCTCGCCGATGCGCTGCACTATAACAACACGACCGCGCTGGCGGGCGACATCGGCGCAGTGATCGACCGGCTCTGCGTGCATCTCACCGGCGCCAGTGCCAGCAAGGGCGAATGGCTGAAGGCATGTGCCGCGAAGAAGGCGCAATGGGCCGCGTTCAAGAATGCGCGTTTCGATGCACCGCCCGCGTTCGACCCGGTCTGGCAGCGCGCGGTGCTCTATCAGCCGGCGGCGATCAAGGTGGTGGCGGATTTCGCCAGGGAGATCGGCGCGGCGAAATATTTCGATGCCGGCGACGTCCAGGCCAACGGTTTCCAGATCGTGGAGGACGACAAAACCGGCGACACCTTCACCGAGACCGGCGCCTCCTATATGGGCTTTGCGGTGAGCGGGTTGCTGGCGTCGGCGCTGGCCGAGAAGCCGCGCTACGGCATTGCGTTCACCGGCGATGGCTCCTTCATGATGAACCCGCAGGCGCTGATCGACGGGGTCGAGCACAGGCTGCGCGGCACCATCGTGATCTTCGATAATCGCCGCATGGCCGCGATCACCGGGCTGCAGCTCGCGCAATATGGCCGGGAATTCCGCACCAACGATTCGGTGCCGGTCGATTATGTGCAGCTTGCCGGCGCTGTGCAGGGCGTTCGTGCGCTGCATGGCGGCTACAGCGCCGATCAATTGCGGGCCGCGCTGAAACAGGCGCATGCCCATGATGGGCTATCGGTCGTGCATGTACCGGTCTATGCCGGGCCGGATGAACTCGCGGGCCTGGGCGCCTTCGGCCAATGGAATGTCGGCAACTGGTGCGACGACGTCCAGCGCGAATGGATCAGCCAGGATATTTGATCTTTGGTCGTCCCCGCGAAGGCGGGGACCCATAGCCACCATTCTGGAATATAGGTC
>JAEZBA010000517.1 GCA_023430245.1 Pseudomonadota bacterium | reverse complement strand
ATCTTCTGCAGGTTCTGTTTGGCGGTGTGATTGCGGACCCCGGTCCAGGCTTCGCCCTTCTTGCCGGATTTCACCTGCTGGTCCCAGGACCATGCATCGGGTTCGCTTTTGAGCAGCCAGTAATTCATCGTTCAAACCTCCGCACGGACCGGACGCGCCAG
This sequence comes from Pseudomonadota bacterium, assembly GCA_023430245.1. GTDB lineage: Bacteria > Pseudomonadota > Alphaproteobacteria > Rhizobiales > Xanthobacteraceae > Pseudorhodoplanes. Next base: position 2,666 of record JAEZBA010000517.1, on the reverse strand, counting down.
CAGGCGTTCGATCACATCGTCCACACTCGCCTTGCCGTCGACCACGTCGGAGACGGCCTCCATGACCGGCATCTCGACGCCGGCCTCGCCCGCCATCTCGTTGAGGACCGACGCGGTAAAGACCCCTTCGGCGAGTTTCTCATTGCCGAGTGCTTCCAGTGGCGAAAGCCCGCGTCCGAGCGCCAGGCCGAACGAAAAGTTGCGCGATTGCGGCGTCGAGCAGGAGAGAATAGTGTCACCGAGGCCGGACAGGCCGGTCAGGGTCTCGGCCTTCGCACCCAGCGCGCGGCCGAAGCGCATGATCTCGGCAAAGCCGCGCGTCGTCAGTGCGGCCGCCGCGCTGGCGCCGAGCCCGCGGCCAGAAACCACGCCCGACGCGATCGCCAGCACATTCTTGGCCGCGCCGCCGATTTCGACGCCGCGCAGATCGGTCGTATGATACGGCCGGAAGCTGGCGGAGCCGAGTGCGCGCGTCAGCGTGGCTGCAACCTTCTCATCCGCAGCAGCGAGCGTGACCGCGGTCGGCAAACCCTTGATCACATCGGCCGCAAAGCTCGGACCCGACAGGATCGCGGGCGCAGCATTCGGCGCAGCTTCCGCGATCACCTCGGTCATGAACTTGCGGGTGCCGCGCTCGATGCCCTTGGCGCAGGCGATCACCGGCATCCCATTGGTGATCAGCGGCCCCAGCGCCGAAGCGACCTCGCGCAGTGCCTGGGCCGGTACCACCAGCAGGATGGCGTCGCAGCGGGCGGCCTCTTCGAGGCTTGCCGTAATCGCGATGCGATCGTCGATACGAATGCCGGGCAGCCGCTCGCTTTCGCGCGTGGGACTGAGTGCCTCCGCCGCGGCGGAACTGCGGGTCCACACCATCACGTCGCGGCCGGCCCGTTGTGCGGCGCTGGCGAGCGCCAGTCCCCAACTCCCGCCGCCAATGATGGAGAGCCTCTGATAGGGCATGGTCAGCCTCGCATTCCGGCATGCGCCACCGATTCTAGCGGCCAGCGCGCGCGAGGGGCTACGTCAAGCGAGTCGGTCAGGCCGGCCGCGAGCCGCTCGGCGCCGGCCCAGGCGATCATCGCGCCGTTATCGGTGCACAGAGCCGGCGGCGGAACGATCAGCCGGATGCGCGTTTCGCCGGCGAGCCGTTGCAGCACCTCGCGCACGCTCTGATTGGCGGCAACGCCACCCGCCGCCACCAGCGCATGCGGCGCCCCATAGCGCTCGGTGAACAGGCGCAATCCGGCGCGCAGCCGGTCGTGGACGGTATCGACGACGGCCTGTTGAAACGACGCGCACAGGTCGGCGACATCCTGATCGGACAATGGTGCGATCCGCTCGGCCTCCAGCCGCAAGGCCGTCTTCAGTCCGGACAGCGAGAAATCGGGTTCGCGCCGGTATTGCAGCGGCCGTGGCAGTGCGAAGCGGTGCGGGTTGCCGCTCTGGGCCATCCGTTCGACTTGCGGGCCACCGGGATAGCCGAGACCGAGCAGCTTGGCGGTCTTGTCGAACGCTTCGCCAATAGCGTCGTCCATGGTGTTGCCGAGCAGGACGTAGTCGCCGACGTCACGCACAGCGACGTTCTGGGTATGGCCGCCGGAGGCGAGAAACAGACAATAGGGAAACTCCACGCCATCGGTCAGCCGTGCGGTCAGGGCGTGCGCTTCCAGATGGTTGACCGCGATCAGCGGTGTATTGTGCACCAGGGCAATCGCCTTGGCGGTGGTCAGCCCGACGATGACGCCGCCGATCAGGCCCGGTCCTGCGGCAGCCGCGATACCGTCGAGCGAGGCAAAACCGCATTGCGCTTCCGCCATCGCCTGGGCGATCAGCAGGTCCAGCACCTCGACATGGGCGCGGGCGGCGATTTCCGGCACCACGCCGCCGAAGGCGGCATGCTCGTCGGTCTGCGACAGCACGATATCCGACAGAATGCGGCCGCGTCCGGCGTGATCGCGCTCGACGATCGCGGCCGCGGTCTCGTCACAGGTCGTTTCGATGCCCAGCACGATCATCGGCTTGCAATCCTTGCCGGGACACGGCCCTATGTCGGCGCCAGAAAGGGGCCCTTTGGCAGTGGCCCGGGTTAGCATTGCGAGGTTTGATGGCGCAATCGGCTTCTTCCGCGCACCTGTTGCGGATCGGTACGCGCGGCTCTCCGCTGGCGCTGGCGCAGGCGCATACCGTGCGCGACCGGCTGGTGGCGGCGCATGGATGTGAGCCCGACGGCATCGCCATTCATGTCATCAAGACAACCGGTGACCAGATCCTCGACCGGCCATTGTCTGAAGCCGGCGGCAAGGGCCTGTTCACGAAGGAAATCGAGGAGGCCCTGCTTTCGCACACGATCGACATTGCGGTGCACTCGTCAAAGGATATGCCGACGGCGCTGCCGCACGGGCTGGCGCTGGTCGCCTATCTGGAACGGGAGGATGTCCGCGATGTCTTCATCAGCCGCGAGGCCGCGACGATCGCCGACCTGCCCGCGGGCGCTCTGGTTGGGAGTGCGTCTTTGCGCCGTCAGGCGTTGGTGAAGCGGTTGCGACCGGACCTGCGGGTCGAAGTGTTTCGCGGCAATGTGCAGTCGCGTTTGCGCAAACTCGGTGAGGGCGAGGTCGACGCGACATTGCTTGCGCTGGCCGGCCTGAAGCGGCTCGGCCTCGAAG
>JAEZBA010000456.1 GCA_023430245.1 Pseudomonadota bacterium | reverse complement strand
CTGGATGCAAGCCATTGCTTTTACTGGATTTCGGCAGGCCGCTGGCAAGTTTGATCGGCCGATTTTCTGGCGGAAGGCTCAAAATGAGCTGCCAATAAATATTCCATAATATGTCTTATGCGAATCGTTCTGCCTGGGCCACGGTGCTGGGGATGGCACAGGAAAGACGCTTGTGCAGCCCGACGCCCGCTGAACAGATCGGCGGCATGACTTCCGACCTGACTCCCTCCCGCGACCTCCAGCGCCTGATCGCGATCATGGCGGCGCTGCGCACGCCGGTCACCGGTTGTCCGTGGGACCTGAAGCAGGATTTCGCGTCGATTGCGCCATACACCATCGAGGAGGCCTACGAGGTCGCGGACGCGATCGCGCGCGGCGATCTGGACGCCCTGAAGGACGAGCTTGGCGACCTGCTGCTTCAGGTCGTCTTTCACGCGCGGATGGCCGAGGAGCAAGGCAGCTTCGCTTTCGGCGATGTCGTACAGGCCATCACCGAAAAGCTGATCCGGCGTCATCCGCATGTGTTCGGCGATACCGCCGATCTCACGCCGGACCAGGTCAAGGGGCTCTGGGACAAGATCAAGGCGGAAGAGAAAGCCGAACGCCGGCAACGGCGCGGCCGGGACGACGAAGCGGGCGCCCTCGCCGGCATTCCCGTCGGCATGCCGGCGCTCACGCGCGCGCTCAAGCTGCAGCAGAAGGCCTCCAAGGTCGGCTTCGACTGGAACGATCCCAAGGCGGTGCTGGCGAAGATCCGCGAGGAAGCGGATGAACTGGAGGCGGCGCTGTCCGGCCTGGACAAGGATGCGGCCGCGGATGAGATCGGCGATCTGTTCTTCGCGCTGGTTAATCTCGCGCGGCATCTCGACGTCGACCCGGATGCAGCGTTGCGCGGCACCAATGCGAAGTTCGAGCGGCGCTTCGCCTTCATCGAGGCGGCGCTGTCGCGTGTTGGCAGGACGCCGCTGGAGGCCACGCTGGCGGAGATGGACGCGCTCTGGGATCAGGCCAAGGTCGACGAAAGAAAGGCAAGCGAGAGACACCCCGCCCAAGGCGTTTTGCCCGCTCAGGAGACCGGGATCGCACCGGCAAAGCGCGCACGGACCTGACCGGCCTTGACCGGATCGGCGCGCACGCTCAGGGCCACCTTGCCGTCCTCGAGCGATGTCCGGGCGATCACTTCGGTGTTGCGATGGAGCCAGGACAACCCCGCGCCGTCCGCACCGTCCAGCACCAGATCCAGGTCGATCCGGGTTTCCGCGAGGCGCGCCTCGATCGCGGCCAGCAGCGTCTCGATACCCTCGCCCGTCAGCGCCGATACCAGGATCGGCTGCTGATCCGGGGCGACCCGCGCGGCCATGTTGTCCACCCGCGCCCGCGCCTCGGCGTCCAGCGCATCGATCTTGTTCCAGACCTCGATCAAGCGGCCGCGCCGCGCTTCGTCGATGCCAAGCGCCTTCAGTACCTCCCGCACGTCCTCGAGTTGCGCTTCGGTATCCTCGTGCGAAATGTCCCGGACATGCAGGATCACGTCAGCTTCGGTCACTTCCTCGAGCGTGGCGCGGAACGCCGCGACCAGCATGGTCGGCAATTCGGAGATGAAGCCCACGGTATCGGACAGGATCACGCGCGTGCCGTGCGGAAGGTCGATCGCCCGCAAGGTCGGGTCGAGGGTCGCGAACAGCATGTCGGCCTCGAGCACCTTGGCCCGCGTCATGCGGTTGAACAGCGTCGACTTGCCGGCATTGGTGTAACCGACCAGAGCCGCGATCGGGTAAGGCACCCTCGCCCGGCTGGCGCGATGCAGCTTGCGTCGCTTCTTGACCTTTTCCAGTTCGGCCTCGATCCGCGCGATGCGTTCCTCGATCACGCGCCGGTCGGCTTCGATCTGGGTCTCGCCTGGGCCGCCGAGAAAGCCGAAGCCGCCGCGCTGCCGCTCCAGATGGGTCCATGACCGGACCAGCCGGCTCTTTTGATAGGTCAGATGCGCAAGCTCGACCTGCAGCACGCCCTCCTTGGTCTGGGCGCGCTTGCCGAAGATTTCCAGGATCAGGCCGGTCCGGTCCAGCACCTTCGCCGACCAGGCCTTTTCCAGATTGCGCTGCTGTACCGGCGATAGCGCGCAGTCCATGACCACAAGTCCGATGTCATGCGCTTTGACGAGACCGGCAATCTCCTCGACCTTGCCCTTGCCGATATAGGTCGCCGGCCGGATCTCGCTCAGCGCGACGATCCCGGTCTCGATCACGTCGAGATCGATGGCGAGTGCAAGGCCTGCGGCTTCCTCCATGCGCGCCTGCGGCGACCGGATGGCACTGCCCGCCGCCGACTTCTGCTGGCGCAGATAAGGTCCGATCACCAGCGCACGGCCGGTGGTCTTGCCCGGATCGTCCGTGCTCAACCGACCGGAGCTCTGGTCACGACGGCGTGGCTGCAACGGCTATCCTGGTTACGACGCTTGGAGGCCAGATCGCCGGGACTAGCCCTTCTCGCCGGCGCCTTCCTCAGCGCCCTCGAAGAGCTGGATCGGATGCCCTGGCATGATGGTCGAAATGGCATGCTTGTAGACAAGCTGCGAATGCCCATCCCGCCGCAGCAGCACGCAGAAATTGTCGAACCATGTCACGACGCCCTGCAGCTTGACCCCGTTCACGAGGAAGATCGTGAGCGGAATTTTGGCCTTGCGGACGTGGTTTAGGAAAGTGTCCTGGAGGTTTTGTTGTCGTTCGGCGGCCATGGCCGTTCGTTCCATTTTCTTGCCCGCGGACCCCGTACCCGCAGGACGTTATTGCCAAGTCTCATCGTCCCTCGTTCGTGTCACCCACGAGGACTTGGGGCGACGTATTAGATGGCACCGCCGGACCCCGCGCAAGCCCAACATGGGCTCAGATATTGTCCGCGGCCGGACAAATCGTCACGATTCTTCTGCGTAGCGGTGGAAATCCGCACGCAAGGTGGTCGCGATCAGTCCAGGTGCTCCGTTTCCGACCGGCTGTCCGTCGATCCGGACCACCGGCATCACGATCTGGCTCGCCGAGGTAATGAATGCCTCCCGGGCGCCGATCGCTTCGGCAACGGTAAAGGGGCGCTCCACCAGGGTGAGATCGTGCGCCTTGAGGACGTCGA
>JAEZBA010000372.1 GCA_023430245.1 Pseudomonadota bacterium | reverse complement strand
CATCGTAGCCGGCCACCGCGAGCAGCCGCTGGATGCCGGCATCGCGCGCCTGGTCTTCGGAATAGCCGGCTTCCTCGGCGAGCGTCAGGCGGACATCGGGCCCGGAATCCTCGACCGGTGCAGGTGTCGCGGCAGAGAACAGCACCGGACGCTGGCCGCTCCGGCAATTGCGGGCGTTGCCGATCGAGAAGTCGGCGGCGCCCACGCAGAATTCAGTATCGCCGCGGCGGGGCAGCGGCGAGGGGCCGTACAGCGCCGGCACCCGCGCGTGCACGAACAGGTCGCCGGCCGGGAGCGCGCCTTGCACCGCCTTTCGGCACTGGCCGGGATCGAGCCGGACCCAGCCGCGCGACGTCGCGTTGCCGCGGTCCTCAAACGCGAGCGCGACGTCGACCACGTAGCTCATGGTATTGCAGACGCTGAGATCGGCGCGTGCGGACGAGCAGGCGAGGCCGGTCCACAGACCGGTCACGAGACCGAGCCAAACAGATGCCTTCGCCATCGCCCGCCTTCGCGATTGCCGTATCGGCGAAGGTGCGGTGCGCAGGGTTAACGCGTGGTAAACGGCTGGACGATCAGCGGCCGGGCGTCGGGGCCGGCCGGAACGGATCGAACCGCTTGGTCACCGCCGCGGTCACGATGTGGTCCTTGTACGACTTGGTCGGATCGTTGGAGTCGTTGTCCAGGTAGCGGTAATCGAACCGCAGGTCCCATTCGCTCCAGAAGAAGCCCGGAAACAGGACCAGCGCGCCGGGGATCAGCAGCGTGTCCTTGCGCTTCTCGCCGGTGGTGGTGCCGAGCACATAATCGTTGCTGTAATCGCGCCAGCTGGCGGCGAGGCTGGCGCCGACGGTCAACCAGGAAGTGAGCTGCTGAAAGATCTCGGCGCGCCCGCCGATCTCGCGATACTTGCCGGGCTGGATTTCGGTCACCAGCGTATTGGTGACGGCGCCGGAAATATCGCTCCACAGCACCCACGGTGAGAGTGCGACGAGGTTGCCCTCGCCAAACACCTTCGGGATCGCGACGCGGGCGCGAATGTCGTAGTACCAGCCCTCCTGGCTCGGCCAGTAGCTGTCATACGAGCGGTAAGCCGCGCGGAAGCGCAGCGAATGGAAAATCCCGTCCGCGGTCTGGCCCTCGAAGGTCGCGCTGCCGGAGCCTTCTCCGTAATAGAAGCGATCGTCGAAATATCCGGCCGCGGCGCCGAGTGCCGTCGTCAGGCTCATGCCCGGCCACAGATCGAAGACCGGACCGGTCTCGCCGCCGGCATGGGCGTAGTTCAGATCGCCATAGCGGGTGTTGGCGCGACCGAAGATCGCCGCATTGGTGCGCCACGTCTGGGTGCCGATCTTGCGCTCGTCCTGCAGCGCGACCAGGCCCTGGCCGAACCAGGTGCCCTTGCCCGATCCATTGCCGGGGTTGGTGTAGGGGTTCTGGTTGGCGGGCAGGTAATAGAGCGGATTGGACTCGTAACCGGTGCCGAGTTCGATGGTCACCATCGTGAAATTCGGCTGGATCGCGCGGCGCACGCGCATCAGGCCGACCTTGGCCTCCCAGTTATTTGGATCGTTCAGGACCACGCGCTCATAGGCCATCAGCGCCCAGCGCAGCACGCCCTGGTCTTCGGCGAGACGGGCGAAGCGCAGATTGAGTTCGGTATTGCCCGGCTCCCGCAGCACCTGCGCATAGAGCCTGTCGATTTCTTTCGCGTTTGCCGTAACGGCACCGGCTAAAGCCGCAAGCGCCACAAGCAGACAGCGAACCCCCCGATTCCAAGTCACGCGCGCATTCCCGACTTCCAGGCAACACTCGGCTGCAAATTACCGTCCTCGTCTAGCGTAAACGGGAACACTCGGCTATGCAGGAAACGCCGCAGGTGGCCGAAAGCCTGTGGCCGTGTTGCAGGAATAACACCCGCTTCATGGCGGGTAAAACAGTAGCGAACTCACGCCATGCCGCCATCAGGTCCAGCCGCCCTCCCATATGCACTTGCGATCGCCTCGCTGACGCTCGCGGGCGGGCAGAGCGCATTTGCGGATGCGAAGGTCGGCGTCGCCGCAGCGGTGAAGAACGACGTGCGCGGCAAGAGCGGCGCGCTCGCGGTTGGCAGTTCGGTGTTTGCCAATGAGCGGATTCGCACCGGCGATGCCGCTTCGGCGCAGCTGATGTTCGTCGACAAGACCGTGCTGAATATGGGGCCGAAGGCGGAGCTGCTGCTCGACAAGTATGTCTACAATCCCAATCGCGGCACCGGCCAGGTGGTGGTGAACGCGGTACAGGGCTCGATGCGTTTCGTCACCGGTGCGCAGAACCCGACCAGTTATTCGATCAAGACCCCGGTCGCCACGCTCGGCATTCGCGGCACGATCGTCGATCTCCAGATTTCACCGCTTGAAACATTCATCGGCGTGCTCGAAGGCACGCTGACGGTCCGGATGCTGGACGGCTCACTGATGACAGTGAACGCCGGACAATATGTCGTGATCGCTGCCAACGGCACGAAAAAGGCCGGCGGACCCTACAAGGGCAACGGCGCGACCCATCCGGACTTCCCGGATTACATCCGCATCGACGAGATCAACCAGCTCAATGCGATCGACGCACGCAATTACGTGGCGCCGAAGCCGAGCTGCAATTACTCGATGTATTGCGGCGGATACTAGCGCCGCAGTACGTCAGCGGCGTCAGCTCTCGCGGGTCTCGACCGGGTCGCCCGCAGCAATCCGGCCGCCCACTGTCACCTCGGCATAGACGCCGCAATCCATGTGGCCGAAGCTCTGCATCAGCGTCTTCGGAATTTCGAGATCGCGAATGCCGGTGCGCGGCTCCACATTGGTGGCGGCGCAGCGCACGATCCGCTTGACCACCTTGAGCCGCGCCTCGCCGATGGCGAGGGTCTGTCCGAGCAGATCGAATTCGCGCCAGGCCGGCCAGCCCGCGACATGCAGATTGCCGCGAAAGCGTAACGGGTCCACCGGCGCGCCAACCGCATTTTCCACGGCCGCGACCGAGGCGAGGTTGATGATCGAGACC
>JAEZBA010000243.1 GCA_023430245.1 Pseudomonadota bacterium | reverse complement strand
TATCAAGACCGAGCCGGTGCAGGTGGCGCTGTTCGGGCTGGTCTTTCTCGGTGATCGGCTCACCATCGGCATGGTGGCCGCGATCCTGATCGCGACCTCCGGCGTGATCGTGATGTCGCTGAAGCCGGGCGGCGCCACGAACGATAGCTGGCGGCCGATGTTGCTCGGGCTCGCATCCGGTGCCGCCTTTGCCTTGTCGGCGATCGGCTATCGCGGTGGCATTCTCAGTCTGGGACTATCGGACTTTGTGATGGCTGCGACCTTCACGCTGACCGCTGGCCTGCTGATGCAGGCGGTGCTGCTATCGGGCTATCTGATGCTGCGCAGTCCGGATGTCATGCGCGCGATCGTCAAGGCCTGGCGGCCGTCGCTGTTCGCCGGTTTCATGGGCGCGACCGCTTCGCAATTCTGGTTCCTGGCCTTTGCGCTGGCGACGGCGGCCAGCGTGCGCACGCTGGCGCTGGTCGAAGTGTTGTTCGCGCAGGCGATCTCGAGCTTTGTTTTCGGGCACAAGACAACGGCGCGAGAAGGCTTCGGGATCGTGCTGATCGTGATCGGTGTGGCGCTTCTGATATGGGCGCACTGAAAGAGCGGAAGCCCCCGTTCACATGGGAACGAGGGCTTCTGAAACTTCAGGCTCGCGATGAATGTCAGCGAGCCAGTGTGACCGGCGCAAGACCTGCAAAGCCGAGAGCGCGCGCTGCTGCAGGCGACAGGTCGATGACGCGTCCGCGCACGAACGGCCCGCGGTCGTTGATCCGGACCGTGACCGAGCGTCCGTTCTTTTTGTTCGTGACACGCACGCGGCTTCCGAACGGAAGTGTCTTGTGTGCGGCGGTCATCGCGCCGGGATTCATTCGCTCCCCGCTTGCGGTTTTACGGCCGGCGTAACCGTCGCCAGACCCATAGACCGATGCGATACCAGATTCAGCTTGAGCGCCCCCTGCGAAGGTAAGACAAACTGCAAACGCCAATGCGTAGGCTCGTGCCTGCATCCAAAAATGTCCCTCTTTTGTTGGAGAAGGCGCGCGCTTGCCGGTCGAATGAGACCGCTATGTGGCAGGCTTACCGGTTTGTTACCGCCGGAAAGAATTCTTGAGCGAACCTTTTCGCTCGTCCCAATTCGGGCTCGCAGAAAGCGGAAATGTGTCCCGCCTGTGCCGAAATCAGTTTCGTTCGTCGGGCAATATCGGCAGCGGATGAAATTCGATGCCTTCGTCGAGCAATGCCTTGGCCTCGTCCGGCGATGCCTCGCCATAGATCGATCGATGCTCGGTCTCGCCGTAATGCATCTTGCGCGCTTCTTCCGGAAACTTCTTGCCGACATTGTCGGCATTCGCCGTGAGGTGGTCGCGCAATTCCCTCAGCTTGGCCCGGAATTCCTGCTCCTGCGGAGAGATCATCGCCACCGGTTCGGGCGCGGGAGCCGCTGGTGTGTCTGCTGCCGGCACCGGCGCCTCGATGCGGGCGCTGCGCTTCCTAGCGCCGCGGCCGAGCGCCGGCGCCATGATCGCCTTTTCGACCTTCTTCGAATCGCAGACCGGGCAGGTGACAAGCCCGCGCTTGCGTTGCTTGTCGTAGTCCCCCGAGTCGCTGAACCAGATGTCGAAATTATGCTTCCGCTCGCAGACGAGCGCGTATTTGATCATGCCGGATCACCAACGACATGAAGATGCGCCGGCTCCGCCATCGGCTCGATGATGTCGAAGCGACGGCCGTGCTGCAGCGACGGCACTTTGGCCCGCGCAGCCGCGACCGCGGCGGGGTCGATCTCCGCAAGGATGACGCCGGGTTCGGTGCCGCCCTCCGCGAGGATGCGGCCCCACGGGTCGACGACCAGCGAATGGCCGAAGGTCGCGCGGCCGTTCTCGTGCAGGCCGCCCTGCGCCGCAGCCAGCACGAACGAGCCGTTCTCGATCGCGCGCGCACGGATCAGCGTATGCCAATGCGCTTCGCCGGTCTGGCGCGTGAACGCCGCCGGGATCGTCAGCATCGTCGCGCCCGCTTCGGCAAGGGCACGATAGAGCGCGGGAAAGCGGAGGTCGTAGCAGATGGTCAGCCCGAACCGTGCGAACGGCAGATCGACCGCAACGGCGCTTTCACCCGGACGGAAATTGTTCGATTCCCGATAGCTCTCGCCGCCGGCAAGGTCGACATCGAACATATGGATTTTGTCATAGCGGGCGACGATCTCGCCGCGCGGATCAATCACGAAGGCGCGGTTGGCCGCCTTCTCCGGCGACACCTTGACGGCGAGCGAGCCGATATGGAGGTGGATTTTCAGCTCGCGGGCCAGCTTGCGAAAAGCGGCGAGGCAAATGTCCTTCTCCTCTTCCGCGATGGCGGCGAACAGATTCTCGCGCGACAGCTCCATGATGTTGGTCATCTCGGGAGTCTGCACATATTGCGCGCCGGCTGCCGCGGCCTCGCGAATGAGCGCCGTCGCCGCATCGAGATTGTTTTCCGGCTTCCGCCCGGACCGCATCTGCACCAGGCCGGCAAGAAACTTGCCGCCACCGTGATCGGGAGACTGACTCATGCTGCGGAACCGGGCTGCGCGAGCAGCGGATCGAGTTTACCGGAATCCTCCAGTGCATAGAGGTCGTCGCAGCCGCCGACATGGGTCGCGCCGATGAAGATCTGCGGCACCGACGTACGGCCGTTGGCCCGCGCGCTCATCTCAGCCCGCAATGCGGAATTGCCGCCGACGTCGATCTCCTTGAAGGTGACGCGCTTCTTCACCAGCAAGTCCTTCGCCCAGGCGCAGTAGGGACAATATGCGGTTGTATAGATTTCGACCGGAGGCATGGGATTCACTTTGGTGAAAGCACTATATGGGCGTGCGCACGCTGTCGACAACCCGTGCGAAGACCAGCACATCCACCTGGCGGGCACCCGCCCGTAACAGCGCGCGCGAACAGGCATCCACGGTTGCGCCGGAGGTCAGGACGTCGTCGACCAGCACCACATGCCGCCGCGCGATCTCGGCCTTGCCGGACGGGTCGACCCGGAATGCCCCCTGCACATTGGCGGCGCGCTCGGCCTTCGACAGGCCGACCTGCTGCGGGGTGGCCTTGACCCGGCGCAATGCCTCGTAGCTCACCGGCAGTTCCCGCGACGTGGCGAGCAGCGTTGCCAGTGCTGCCGACTGATTGAACCGGCGTGCCCAGATTCGGCGCCAGTGCAGCGGAACCGGTACCACGACCTCGGCGTCGGCCAGCAGGTCGGCCCCGGCGCGGGCCATCCAGCGGGACATGACCGGTGCGAGGTCGAGCCGGTCGCCATATTTCAGAGCGTGAACCATGGCCCGGGAAATGTCGTCGTAGCGGACCGCAGCGCGGGCGCGGGTATAGGCCGGCGGGCTGGCAATTGCCTGCATCGACAGAATGCCGGGGCCGGGGTCATAGGTGAACGGGATGCCCAGCCTCTCGCAGAACGGGCGTTCGATCGGCGAAAGTTTCGACCAGCACGAGGCGCACAGGCCTGCTCCATCGCCCACCGGATCGCGGCAGGACGGGCACAGCGGCGGCAGCGCCACATCGAGGACCAGCCGGAATGGCAATCGCAGCGCGGCCGCAATTTGCGACAGACGCGTGGAGATGCGTTCGTTTATAGCGATGCCGGGCATACGCGGAGGTCCCAACCCCGG
>JAEZBA010000226.1 GCA_023430245.1 Pseudomonadota bacterium | reverse complement strand
CACCAGCATCAACTACATTCCGATGAACGACCCGCTGCTGAATGTCGTGTTCTGCGAGGATGGCACCGGCATCGATAGGGTGATGATCGGCGGCAACATGGTGGTGGACGGCGGCAAGGTGATCGGTGTCGATATGCCGAAACTGGCATACACCGCCAAGGACGCGATCGCCCATCTCGACGAAGTCAATCGCGGTGCGCGCGATTTCGTTGAAGCGCTGGAGCCTGTGGTGATCGACTATTGCGTGGGACTGGCGAGCCAACCCTACCACGTACAACGCTGGTGCGGCCACGCGCACTAGCATTGATGTTCAGGTCACCGCATCGTCGGGATGACGAATTCCGCACCTTCCTTGGTGCCCGTCGGCCAGCGCGAGGTGACGGTGTTGGTCTTGGTGTAGAATCGGATTGAATCCGGCCCGTGCTGGTTGAGATCGCCGAAGCCTGATTTCTTCCAGCCGCCGAAGGTGTGATAGGCGAGCGGCACGGGGATCGCGAAATTCACGCCGACCATGCCGACATTCACGCGATCGGTAAAATCGCGTGCGGTATCGCCGTCGCGGGTGAAGATCGAAACGCCGTTTCCATATTCGTGATCCGAGGGAAGCCGGACGGCTTCCTGATAATCCTTCGCACGCACGATCGACAGCACGGGACCGAAGATTTCTTCCTTGTAGATCGTCATGTCCGGCGTGACGTTGTCGAACAGGCAGCCGCCCATGAAGTAGCCGTTCTCGTAGCCTTGCATCTTGAAGCCGCGGCCGTCGACCAGGAGCGTTGCACCTTCCTTGACGCCGGTGTCGACATATCCCTTCACGCGGTCGAGCGCCTGCTTGGTCACCAGCGGCCCGTAATCGGCCTGGGGATCGTTCGACGGCCCGACCTTGAGGCTCTCGACCCGCGGGATCAGCTATTTCACCAGCGCATCGGCGGTCTTCTCGCCGACCCGCACCGACACTGAAATCGCCATGCAGCGCACGCCGGCCGAGCCATAGCCCGCACCGATCAAGGCATCGACCGCCTGGTCGAGGTCCGCGTCCGGCATCACCACCATGTGGTTCTTGGCGCCGCCGAAGCATTGCACGCGCTTTCCGTGCGCGCAGCCGGTCGCATAGATGTATTGCGCGATCGGGGTCGAGCCGACAAAGCCGACCGCCATGATGCGCGGATCGGTCAGGATGGTATCGACCGATTCCTTGTCGCCGTTGACCACATTGAGAATGCCGGCCGGCAATCCGGCTTCCATGAACAATTCGGCGATCCGCATCGGCACAGACGGATCGCGCTCGGAGGGCTTGAGGACAAAGGCATTGCCGCACGCGATGGCGGGCGCACATTTCCAGAGCGGGATCATAGCCGGAAAATTGAATGGCGTGATGCCAGCGACCACGCCGAGCGGCTGACGCATTGAATAGAGGTCGATGCCGGGACCAGCGCCTTCGGTATATTCGCCCTTCATCAGATGCGGGACGCCGCAGGCGAATTCGACCACCTCGACCCCACGCTGGATGTCGCCCTTGGAATCGGGCAGCGTCTTGCCGTGTTCGGAGGAGAGGAGCGCGGCCAGCGAATCCATCTCTTTCCCGATCAATTCCAGAAACTTGAACATCACCCGCGCGCGGCGCTGCGGGTTGGTCGCGGCCCAGGCCGGTTGTGCGGCCTGCGCATTGGCGATGGCGGCCTCGACCTCGCTGCGGCTGGCCAGCGCAACCCTGGCCTGTACGTCACCTGTATTGGGATTGTAGACGTCGCCAAAGCGGCCAGACTTGCCGGCGACGGTTTTCCCGCCGATGAAATGGCCGATCTCGCGCATAGTGTTCTCCGCGTTGAAATTGCTTGGGTTTTTGTCCGGTCCAAGCCAGGCGGGCAGGATTGGCCGCCGCTTGGCCGATCAGATAGCGCAGTGGGCAGGCCGGTGCAAAGTGCCTGTAAATCGGGCGGGCACCAACCGTTAGCCTTTACCCAACCTTAATGGCGACGCGTCTAATCTCACCCTGCATTTCGGGTTTGGGGCGCAGAATGCGTCTGCGTGGGGTAGCGTAATGGATATCGCAACCGGCCTTGGATTGATCGCCGGCGCAATCGTGCTTGCCTCCCTCATGCTGATGGGCGGCTCGATCGGCATGTTTCTGGACATGCACGCCTTCATTGTGATCGGCGGCGGCGTGTTCGCCGCGACACTGATCCGGTTCCCGCTGTCCTCGATCTTCCACGGCCTGCCGATGGGGATGAAATACGCCTTCACCGTGCGGCGTATCGGTCCCCGCGATCTGGTCGACGAGATTGCCAGCCTCGCGGAGATCATGCGCAAGCAGGGGCCGATGGGCCTCGAGAAGGTCGAGATTTCGGATTCATTCCTGGCCAAGGGCGTGCGCTATGTCGCCGATGGATACGATTCCGACTTCATTCGCGACAATCTCGAACGTGACCGCGACAATTTCCTGACCCATCTCGACGAGGGCTCCAAGGTCTACCGCTCGATCGGCGACTGCGCTCCGGCCTTCGGGATGGTCGGCACGCTGATCGGCATGGTGCAGATGTTCGCCAACATGACCGATCCGTCCAAGCTCGGTCCGTATATGGCGGTGGCGCTGCTTGCGACTTTCTACGGTGCGACCGTCGCCAACCTGTTCTGCCTGCCAATTGCCGACAAGCTGCATGTCAAACTCGTCGACGAGGAGACCAATCGCTCGCTGATCATCGACGGCGTGCTGATGATGCGCGATTCGAAAAGTCCCGCGCTGGTGCGCGAAATGCTGCTGACCTACCTGCCCGAGAAGAATCGGGATCTCGGCGAAGAACTGGCTGCGGCCTAGATCGGGGCCGCGGGCATGGCAAAGAAGAAACGAGAGGTGCATGGCGGTCACGGCTGGTTCGTGACCTTTGCCGATCTGATGGCGCTTCTGGTCGCCTTCTACGTCATGCTGATCGCGTTCTCGACCCAGGACAGCGCCAAGCTGCAGATCGTGGCGGGGTCGATGCGCGAAGCCTTCGGCGTCCAGCAGAACGTCCGCTATTCCGGAATCATCGAGGTCGACGGGCTACCGACCCGCCCCAAGATCAAGAACGCTGCCAAGATCAATCCGGCCGACTCCTCGGCGACGCCTGGACCGGACGAGAAAGACCATGACAAGGTCTTCGAGACCAGGCTGAAGAAGGATTCGGCCTTCGCTCTGGCCTCCGCGTCGCTTCGCCAAGCGTTGCAGGACATGCCGGAAATTGCGGAAATCTCCAAAAATATCATGATGGATGAGACCGAGGACGGCCTCAATATCGAGATCGTCGATCAGGACGGCCGCTCGATGTTTCCGGAAGGGTCGAAGACCCCCTACGAGCGAACCCGGCGCCTGGTCCAGACGCTCGGCAAACAATTCAAGGCGATGCCGTACCGGCTGTCGATTGCGGGACACAGCGCCGCGGTTCGCACGCCGTCACGGCCGGGCTACGGCCCCTGGGACCTCTCCGCCGATCGCGCCAACGCCATTCGTCAGATCCTGGAAGAGGCCGGCGTGCCCTCATCACATATTTTTATGGTCGCGGGGCGCGCAGATACTCAGCCATTATTCCCGGATGACCCATATATGGCCGCGAACCGGCGCGTGACCATCACCATGATGCGCGAGGCGCCCCCGCTGCCGGTGAACCTGAAGCCGTGAGCCGGGTATCGAGGGCTGCCCTATTGCAGGTGCCCGCGCTGTAGGATAAGCCGCGCGCCTTGCCGCAGGGTGGCCCGTCGGGGCCAAGCCAGGTCATGAGCACGACGCCCGATGCCTCTTCAGCTTCGAAAGTCCCGGCGGATGCCCGGACCGAGGCACATGGCGGCGGAGGGCACGGACGCGGGCATTTCTGGAAGCTGACGATCGGCAGCGTCGGTGTCGTTTACGGCGATATCGGCACAAGTCCGCTCTACGCGTTTCGCGAAGCGATCAACGCCGCGAGTGGAGATGCGATTGTTACTAAGGCCACCGTTCTGGGTGTGCTCTCGCTGATCGTGTGGTCGCTCATCCTGGTGGTGACGGTCAAGTACATCCTGATTCTGTTGCGTGCGGACAACAACGGCGAGGGTGGGACCCTGTCGCTGACCGCACTCGCGTTCCGCGCGCTTGGACAGCGCACACCCCTTGTCCTGATGTTGGGGATTGTCGGCGCTGCGATGTTCTATGGCTCGTCCTTCATCACGCCGGCGCTGTCTGTCATGTCCGCCGTGGAGGGACTGAAGGTGGTCTCACCGGCGTTCGGTCCCTATGTGGTGCCGCTGACCGTTCTGATCCTGGCGTGCCTTTTTGCGATGCAGTCGCATGGCACGGGCCGGGTGGCCGCCTTGTTCGGTCCGATCACGCTGATCTGGTTTCTCGTCATCGCGATTGCCGGCGGCGTACAAGTCGTCGCCAATCCGGCGGTGCTTCATGCGCTGAATCCCTATTATGCGATGGTGTTCCTTTTTCAGAATGGCTGGATCGGGTTGATCACGCTTGGCGCCGTTTTCCTCGTCGTGACGGGGAGCGAGGCACTGTATGCAGATCTCGGCCATTTTGGACGAAAGCCGGTCGAGACCGCCTGGATTTTTGCGGTCCTGCCGGCGCTGCTGATCAACTATTTCGGTCAGGGCGCGCTGGTGTTGAGTGATCCGGTCACGGTCGCCAACCCGTTTTATGCTCTGGTGCCGGAAAATTTGCTGCTGCCGATGATCGGGCTCGCGACCCTGGCCACGGTCATTGCGAGCCAGGCCGTGATCACTGGCGCCTATTCGCTGACGCAACAGGCAATCCAGCTTGGCCTGCTGCCTCGTTTCGAAATCCGCCACACCTCCGATACTCATTTTGGCCAAATCTATATGCCGCGGGTGAACACGACGCTGTTCGTCGGGGTCATATTGCTGGTCTTGTTGTTCCGAACGTCTAGCGCGCTGGCATCGGCCTATGTGCTTGCGGTTGCCGCTGCGGAATTGATGACCACGCTGCTCGGACTCATCGTGATCTGGAGGCTGTGGCGTTGGAACCTTTGGTTGGTGTTGCTGCTGATGGTTCCCTTCATCGTCATCGACAGCGCGTTCATGCTTGCTGCGCTGCTGAAGATATTTGACGGCGCTTGGGTGCCGGTGCTGTTCGGTGGGGTGATTGTCCTCATTATGCTCACATGGCGGCGCGGGACGCAGTTGCTAGCGCAGAAAACACGTAAGCTGGAAATTCCGCTCGATACGCTGGTCAAATCCCTGGAGCGAAAGCCGCCGCATGTGGTTCAGGGAACCGCGGTCTTCCTCACCAGCGATCCGGCGTTTGCTCCGACCGCGCTGATGCACAATCTCAAGCACAACAAGGTTTTGCACGAGCACAATGTCATCCTCACGATCGTCAGCGCCGATACACCGCGCGTGCCGGAGGAGGACCGGGTGACGATGACTCAGGTGAGCGAGCATTTCAGCACGGTCACGATGAATTTCGGCTTCATGGAACAGCCGAACGTACCGAAGGCGCTCGCGATCGCGCGCCGGCAGGGCTGGACCTTCGACATCATGTCGACGTCCTTTTTCCTGTCGCGCCGCTCGCTCAAGCCGTCACCGCAATCGGGGATGCCCGGCTGGCAGGACCGGCTGTTCATCCGCCTCGCACGGAGCGCAAGCGACGCCACCGACTTTTTCCAGATCCCAACCGGCCGTGTGGTGGAGATCGGAACCCAGGTCACCGTCTAGGCGGTCCCTTTACGGGCATCGTGCGGCATAAATTTCTCCGGCTCCATGACTATGGCGCCATTTCGATTGTTTATCACTCAAGCAATCTGAAAATGGAGGAACTCGCCGATGGGTCTGCGCAGCGTTCTTCTCTCGGGCGTCCCGATTTTCGCGCTCATTGCAGGTGAGGGGGCAATTGCGCCCGGCCCGAGCGCCCAGCAACCGCAATCCGTACCGATCGACGCTGACGACATCGGCGGTGTCGTCACAGGCCCGAATGGCCCCGAAGCTGGCGTCTGGGTGATTGCCGAGACCACCGACCTTCCGACCCGCTACACCAAAAGCGTCGTGACCGACGATCAGGGGCGTTATGTCATCCCGGATCTCCCGGTCGCCAATTACCAGGTATTCGTGCGCGGCTATGGACTGATCGACTCGCCGCGCATGCGCGCAAAGCCCGGACAAGTGCTGAATCACGCCGCGGTACCCGCGCCGAACGAGCGGGCGGCCGCACATTATTACCCGGCGATCTATTGGTACACGATGATGAAGATCCCGCCGGCCGCGGATTTCGGCGGATCGACCGACATTCCGAAGAACGTCACCCAGGATATCTGGCGCCAGCGCATGGGCAATGTCGACTGCGTCGGCTGTCATCAACTCGGCCAGGAAGCGACCCGCACCATCCCTGCGCAGTTCGGGAATTTCGAGACCGGCGAGGAAGCCTGGATGCGACGCATCGCTGCCGGCCAGTCTGGCGAGTCGATGACGAACCGCATCGCCGGGCAGCTCGGCGGTGTTCCCTACAAGTATTTCGGCGACTGGACCGATCGCATCGCGCAGGGCGAGTTACCCAAACACAAGCCGCAGCGTCCGCAGGGTGAGGAGCGCAATATCGTCGTCACCACCTGGGACTGGTCGCAGCCGAACAAATATCTGCACGACCTGATTTCGTCGGATCGGCGCAAGCCCACGGTCAATGCTCACGGCAAGCTCTATGGCGCGCCGGAATATTCGACCGACATGATGCCGATCCTCGATCCGAAGACGCATAGTGTGAGCACCTTCAAGCTGCCAGTGGCCGATCCGAAGATGCCGGTCTCGCTCGGACCGGGCCATGCCGGCGCGATCGAGCCGACCACGCCGTCGGCCTATTGGGGCGACGAGGTGTTGTGGGATACGCGCGCCAACAATCACAATTCCATGTTCGATGACAAGGGCCGCCTCTGGCTTGCGGCAACCGTACGCGGACAGAACAATCCGGATTTCTGCAAGAAGGGATCGGACCATCCTTCGGCCAAGGTCTTCCCACTGGAGCGGTCAAGTCGTCAGGCTGCGATGCTCGAACCCGATACGATGAAATATCATTTCATCGACACCTGCTTCGGCACGCATCATCCGCAATTCGGATACGACGCCGACAACACGTTGTGGTTCTCCGGCAGCGGGCAGGTTGCGGGGTGGGTCAACACGAAAATCTGGGACGAAACCGGCGATGTGCAGAAGGCGCAAGGCTGGGCGCCCTTCGTGCTCGACAGTAACGGCAACGGCAAGCTCGATGAATGGTCGGATGCCGGCAAGCCGTCCGAGCCCGGAAAGGACGTGCGCATCAACCCGGGCTCCGGTCCTTATGCGGTGATGCCACATCCGACCGATGGATCGGTCTGGTATACGGTCGGCGTGTTTGCGGGACGGCCGGGCTTCATGCGCTTCGATCCGGCGACAAAGTTGAGCGAGTTCTATGCGGTGCCGAAGGAAGCTATCGGTCTGCGCGGCGGCGACATCGACAGGAACGGCGTGCTTTGGGGATCGGGATCAAGCGGCCATCTGATTGCGTTCGATCGCCGCAAGTGCAAGGCGCCGCTCAACGGACCGAACGCCACCGGCGATCATTGTCCGGAAGGATTCACGTTGCATCGCTATCCGGGTCCGGGCTTCGAGGGCTTCGAGCAATACAGCGCGGAGGCGAGCTACTACACCTGGGTCGACCAGCATAATGCGGTGGGGCTCGGCGAGAATGTACCGATCTCGACCGCCAATCTGCAGGATGGTTTCGTCGGGCTGAAGGACGGCAGGATGATCCTGATGCGGGTGCCGTATCCGATGGGGTTCTACGCCAAGGGCCTCGATGCGCGCATCGACGATCCGAATGCGGGCTGGAAGGGCCGCGGCCTGTGGAGTTCGAGCGGTGACCGCACGCCCTGGCTGAACGAACGCGGCAAAGGCGCGCGCCCGATGGCGGTGCAAATCCAGGTGCGACCCGATCCGCTGGCGAAGTGAGGCGCGGGCCCGCTTTCCGCGTGCGAGGCAACAAAACGTCGGCGTGGCGGTTCACGCCGGCGTGAGGCCTTGCCAAAATTCTCATTCTGGATCAGCAGGATAGCGGCAGTCTGGGCGGCGAGCCCGGCGGTTTGCGCATGCCAGCC
>JAEZBA010000161.1 GCA_023430245.1 Pseudomonadota bacterium | reverse complement strand
ATTATACCCATCTCGTCTCCTATCGCTGCGCGATCCGTGACGTGAAGATCGGTATCGATTCCACCGTGCCCGACAAGAAGCTGGCGCTGCCGCCCTGCGATCCGCGCGATCCGTCGTCGATCCCGTCCAGTGCGCAGCCCTACATAAAATTGCCGCCGAAGACCAAGGTGATGTCGGTCGAACTGACCTATCGCGACGGCACCACGTCAGAGGTCAAGACCTTCCGTGCCGATCCTCGCAATAACCGCTGAGAGCCTGGTCATCCCCCGCAGGCGGTGACGCATTTTCCAGAGCAGTTGGTTATGGGCCCGGCTTTCGTGGGGACGATATCGAATCTGGCAACGTCAATCATGCCATCGCTTCCGGAAAATTGACCTTTGCGGCGCGGGCGCACCCGCGCTAACACCCGCGCACCATTTTTGTGAGGGACGGTGCGCTTATGCGGACTCAGGTTGGAATCATCGGTGCGGGCCCCGCTGGGCTGATGCTGTCGCATCTCCTGCATCTGCAGGGCATCGACTCGATCGTGATCGAGAACCGCAGCCGCGACTATATCGAACAACGCATCCGCGCCGGCCTGATCGAACAATGGGCAACCGACATGCTGACCGAAACCGGTGTCGGCGAGCGGATGGCACGCGAGGCGATGTTCCATGACGGGAACTATCTATGCGTCAATGGCGAGGCCCACCATCTGAACTTCCGCAAGCTGGTCGGCAAGGGCATCACCATCTACGGGCAGCAGGAGGTGGTGAAGGATCTGGTCGCGCGGCGGCTCGCCGACGGCGGACAGATCCTGTTCGAGGTCGAGGATACCGCGATCCACGATTTCGGGACCGACAAGCCGTCGATCACCTTCCGTCACAATGGGAAGGACCAGCGCATCGATTGCGATTTCATCGCCGGCTGCGACGGCTTCCATGGCATCTGCCGCCCCGGCTTTCCGGCCGGCGAACTGACCTTCTACGACCGCGAGTATCCGTTCGGCTGGCTCGGCATCCTGTCGGAATCGCCGCCACCGGATGATGAACTGATGTATGCCTATCATGATCGCGGCTTTGCGCTTTACACGATGCGCTCGCCGACGCTGGCGCGGCTCTACATTCAGGTCGCTTACGACGAAGACGTCAACAACTGGCCGGACGACCGCATCTGGGAGGAACTGCACATCCGCCTGGGCGGCACGCGCAAGCTGCAGGAAGGAAAGATCCTGCAGAAGGGCGTGACGTCGATGCGCAGCTTTGTCTGCGAGCCGATGCAGACCGGCCGGCTGTTCCTCGCCGGCGACTCCGCTCATATCGTGCCGCCGACCGGCGCCAAGGGCATGAACCTGGCGCTTGCCGACGTGCGCATGCTCGCGCGCGCGCTGGATGCCTTCTACAAGCAGAACAACAACGATTTGCTGGCAGGCTATTCCAAGACGTGCCTCGAGCGGGTGTGGAAGGCGCAGCGCTTCTCCTGGTGGATGACGCAGATTTTCCACGTCTTCCCCGACGAAGTGCCGTTCGATCGCCGCCGTCAGCTTGCGGAACTGGATTATATCGCGCACTCGACCGCGGCGCAGACCTCGCTCGCCGAACAATATACCGGCCTGCCCATCGTCTGATGGTGGGCCGCTCCGCCGCGGCGGAACTTGCGCGGTCGACGGCCGCGACGCTATGGTGAGATTCGAAAGGCCGCCCGGCATTCCCGCCGGAGACAAGGCCGCAAATGGGAGGTTCGCATGGCAACAGGGTGGGGCCTTCGGGCGTCGCTTGGGATCATGGCGCTTGCGTTTTCTGCGGGAATTGCATCCGCGCAGGACCCGGCGGCATCGTTTCCGAACAAGCCGATCCGCATGGTGGTCGGCTTCGCCGCCGGCGGCGGCAACGACATTTTCGCCCGGCTGATTCAGAACGAGCTGCAGAAGCGTACCGGCTGGACCGTCGTGGTCGAGAACAAGCCGGGAGCCGGCGGCCGCACTGCGGCGGAATTCGTCGCGCGCGAACCGGCCGACGGTTACACCATCCTGGTCGGCGCCAGCGGCGCGATGGCAATCGGCCCGCTGATCTTCAAGACCGATTACGATACGCTGAAGAGCTTCACACCGGTCACCATGATCGGCGACTTCCCGCTATTCCTTGCGGTCTCCGCCGAAAATCCGGCGAAGACGGCCAAGGAGCTGGTCGAGTGGACCAAGACCAATTCCGGCCAGGCGAATTACGCGACGTCGTCGCCCGCCTTCACGCTGCCGTCCGAACTGTTCAAGATGAAGTCGGGTGCCAACGGGACCGCTATTCCCTACAAGAGCTCGGGCGAATCCATTCTGGCGGTGATCGCCGGCAACGCCGCGATGACGATCGTCGATCCGCCGCCGATGGTGCCGCAGGTGAAGGGTGGCAAGCTGAAGGCGCTGGCGGTGCTCGCCAAAGAGCGCTTCCCCGATCTTCCCGACGTTCCGACCATGGCTGAGGCGGGCTTCCCGGATGTCGTTGTCAGCCTTTGGAGCGGCTTCTTCGTGCCGGCGGCGACGCCGAAGCCGATCGTCGAGAAACTGCACAAGGAGCTGAGTGTGGTCATCACCGAGACCGAAGCACGCGACAAGCTTCGCGCCATGGCGGTTCGTACTTCCGGCGCCGGTACGGCGGAATTCTCCAAGCTGATTGCCGACGAGCAGAAGATGTGGGCCGACGTGATCAAGGCTGGCAATCTGAAATTCGGCAATTAGGCGCGAAACGACAGACGAAAAAGGGCGGTGCCGGGATAACGGCAAGAAAAGCAAGTGCCGCTAACACTGACGCGGGGCGAGTGATCGCTCCGCGTTTTTATTGGGGCTGCGCTGAGACTCCGGCGCGGCTCGCCGCAAGCTGTAACAACGCGGCGATTGCGTGTTCGGTCGCCGCCAGATGCGCGTCCATGACCTTTGTCGCGTGCGCAGTATCGCGCGAGAGCACGGCGTCCATAATCGCCCGGTGATCGCCGACCGCATCGCGCACCTTTGCGGCCGTCTCCTTGCGCCGCAGTAGCCGCAACTTTCGATAGCGTTCGGAATGATCGGTCAGCGTGGTCCAGAAGCGCAGCCGCCAGGGTGATCCGCACGCGGACACCAGCGCGAAATGGAAATTGCGATGCCGCACCTCCCAGAGTTCCGCCGCCTTGCGGTCGGTGGCTCCTTTCGGCAGCGAGGTTCGTGCCAGCTGTGTCATCGCGTCGGTGATGCGTTGCTCCCAGTCCGCATCGCCAAGCTCGATCGCCTTTGCCAGGCAGCTCTGCTCGAGTTCGCGCCGTGCTGACATCAGGTCATGCCATTCTTCCGGCGAGACGCCGCGGGCGCGAAACCCGCGCTGCGACTCTCCCTTCACCAGCCCGTCGACCGCGAGTCGCATCAATGCTTCGCGTATCGGCGTTAGTCCAAGCGCATGGCGCTGCTGCAGGATCTGCGGCCGCAGTCGTTCATTCGGCAGCCATTCACCATTCAGGAGCTCGCGCCGCAGCACCAGATAGGCGCGCTCGGCTTCCGAGCGCGGCTCGAGCGCGAAGGGGAGCATCGGATCCTGCATCTGCGGCCGTTCCGGATTCGGGTTTGACAGAATTTATAAATGTTGCTCCACTCGATTTTATAAATTCTGGATCACCCGATGGCAACAGGGGCCGATGCTGTGACCTGGTCGCTCGTAACCGTGATGCTGGAGGCACCGCTCGGCTGCATCGAAGTCGAAGGCGCGTTGTACCGGCTGGAGCCGTCGCTCGCTCGTGTCGGCCTCTCAGACGTTCCGGCCGTGATCGACCTTTTTGCGGACTGGGAGCGCTCGCGCGCGGCGCTCGACCGGGCGGCAAGTCAGGTGAGCGCCGAAGACCGCGTCGTGTCGGATGCACCGCGGCTCGCGCCGCTGCTCTATCCCGGCAAGGTGCTGTGCGCGGGTGCCAATTATTACGACCACATCAAGGAGATGGGCGTCCCCGACACGCGCAAGGAGGCGCAGCGGCTGTTCTTCTTCTTCAAGCCGCCGCGTAACGCGGTGGTGGGAGAGGGCGCGACCGTTCACATGCCGATCGGGACCAAGGCGTTTGACTGGGAAGTCGAACTGGCCGCCGTGATCGGCCGCAAGGCGCGAGCGGTAAAGGCGGCAGATGCGCTGTCCTATGTCGCCGGATACACCGTCGGCATCGATTTCTCCGCCCGCGACCACAACCGCGCGCCGGACACCTTCTACAAGCTCGACTGGGTGGCGGGCAAAGCCCACGACACCTGCGGCCCGATGGGCCCGCGCTTCGTTCCCGCGTCCGCCATCGCCGATCCGCAGAATATCGGCCTGAAGCTTTCGGTGAACGGCGAGGTCAAGCAGGACGGCCGCACCAGCGACATGATCTTCTCGATCGCCGAGCAGATCGAAATTCTTTCGGCCATCATGACGCTCGACCCGGGCGATGTGGTGCTTACCGGCACGCCGGCGGGCGTCGGCGCGCCGAAGCAGACATTCCTTTCGGTCGGCGACCGCGTCGACGCGGAGATCGAAAGCATCGGCAAGCTATCGGTGACGATTCAGGAGCCGCTGATCGGGTGAACGGCGCAACACAGGGGAGTGTCGACATGATCACCAGACGGACCATGATTGCGGCTGCGGCCGCGTTTACGCTTTCGATGCCGGGCCTGGCTTTCGCACAGAGTCAGCCGATCCAGTTTCGCATCTCGACCGCCGGCGCAGAGCAGGACTGGCTCGCGCGCTCGCTCTATCAGTTCAAGGAAAATGTCGAGAAGGATCTGCCTGGACAGATCGCGATCTCGGTGCATCCGAATTCCTCGCTATTCCGGCAGGGGACGGAATTGCCCGCGATCCAGCGCGGCAATCTCGAAATGAGCACGATGACCACGTTCGAGATCGAGCAGCAGCTTCCGGAATATGGCGTGTTCTCGGGCGGCTACGTGTTCCGCGACTACGATCATATGCGCAAGGTCATGGACGGCCCGATCGGCAAGGAATACATCGCCGCGGTGGCGTCGAAGATGGGCATCCAGATCATCGACTTCATCTATCTCGGAACACGGCAGGTCAACCTGCGGCAATTCCGCGAGGTGAAGACCCCGGCCGATCTTGCCGGTGTCAAGCTGCGGATGCCGGCGGGCGGCAACTGGAATGCGATCGGCCGCGGGCTCGGCGTTACGCCGACACCGATGGCGATGCCGGAAGTGTATCTGGCGATGAAGAGCGGCGCGATCGACGGGCAGGAAAATCCGATCGCGCTCGCGCGCTACAACAATCTGCACGAAGTCTCCCAGCAATTCGTCATGACCAACCATCTGGTCCAGCCGGTTGCCTTCGCAATTGCGAAGCCAGTCTGGGACAAGCTGACGCCGGCGCAGCAGGAGGTGATGCGCAAGCATGCCCGCACCGCCGCTGAGTTCAACGACAAGGGCCGGCGGCAGGACGAGGTTGAGATCATCGAGTTCTTCAAGAAGGCCGGGTTGAAGATTACCGAACCCGATCTCGCCGCCTTCAAGGCCTCGGTCGACAAGCATTACGCGGATGCCGGGTTGTCGCAGAAGTGGCAGCCGGGATTGCTGCAGCGTATCGCCGACACGAAGTAGGCGGCGTGGCCGCCCGGTTCGACACCATCGTCACCCGCTTCCGCAAGGTTGCGGAATGGGTGACAACGGCAATGTTCTTCGCAATCTTCGCGATCTATCTCGCGGGCATCACCGCCCGCTACGTGTTCTCCGCGCCGATCGCCTGGTCCGATGAACTCGCCATGATCGTGTTCATCTGGTGCATGTTCCTGACCGACGCGTTCGTCAATCGTGACAGCGATCATGTCGGTTTCGACATCCTGTGGGAAAGGCTTGGGCCGCAAGGCCGCCGTGTCGCCGGCCTGCTGCAGACCGGCTTGTTCGGCCTTCTCTTCGCACTCGCATTCCCGACCATCGTCGATTACGTGATGTTCCTGTGGCGGGAGCAGACCGCGGCGCTGCAATGGCGGCTGGACATCGTCTATGTTTGTTTCGTCATCTTTTTCGCGATGATGATCGTCAGGCTGGCGGCAAAGTTCATCGCGCTTGCGGGGCCGGGCTGGCGCAGCGCGGTCGAGGATGAAGTGCCCGCCGCATCCGATGTGGTCGGCTGATATGGCGGCGTTCCTGCGATGATCGCACGATGAGCTGGCCCTTCATCACGTTGCTGAGCGTATTCGTGGTCGCCGCCGCGTTGAGGCTGTCGATCGTATTGTCGATGTTCGCGGCCGGCATCGCCTATCTATGGGCCAGCAAGCAGGACATCGGCCTGCTGGTCGACCAGACGCTCAATAGCACGATCACGCTCAATATCCTGCTGGCCATCCCTCTGTTCATCCTGACCGCGAATATCATGAACGCCTCGACGATTTCCGAGCGATTGTGGTCGTTTGCCAATGCTGTGGTCGGACGGCTGCCGGGCGGCCACGGGCATGTCACGGTGCTGACCAACCTCATCATGTCGTCGATGACCGGCTCCGCCGCCTCCGATGCCGCGGGCGCCGGCATGGTGGCGATCAAGATGATGCGCAAGCAGGGCCATTATCCGGGCGGCCTCGCGGTCGCGGTCGCGGCGGCGTCATCGCTCCTTGGTCCGCTGATCCGGCCGTCGATCCCTATGGTGCTTTACGCGCTGATTTCCGGGGCATCGGTCGGCGCGCTGTTCCTCGCGGGCATCGTCCCCGGGCTGCTGATGGCGCTGTCGATTTCGATTCTGATATTGCTGATCGCGAAGCGGCGCAATTTGCCGCGCGGCGAGCCGGTACCGCTGCGGCTTCTGCCGCAAGCGTTCGGCCGCGCCTTCGTGCCGCTGACACTGCCGGTGGTGCTGCTGGGGGGAATCTGGGGCGGCGTCTTCACCCCGACCGAGGCGGCGGCCGCAGCGGCGTTCTGGGCGATCATGATCGGCGCCGTCTGGTACCGGACCCTGTCCCTGGCAGGATTATACGAGGCGTTTCGGGAATCGTCGCGGCAATCCTCGGTGGTGATGCTGCTGCTGATCTCATCCTTCATCGTGAATTATGCCATCACCAATGAGGGGCTGGGCGAAGGCCTGTCGCGCTGGATCGCGGCGCTGAACCTGTCGCCGTTCGCGTTCCTGCTGCTGGTCAATGTGATGTTTCTCCTGCTCGGCACGGTGCTTGATGCCGCGGTGATGCTGCTGGTGTTCGTGCCGGTGCTGCTGCCGACGGTGAAGGCGCTCGGCATCGACCTGGTTCACTTCGGCGTGGTGGTGATCGTCAATTTCATGATTGCGATCATCTCGCCGCCGTATGGCCTGATCCTGTTCGTGCTGTCGTCGTTGACCAAGGTACCGATGCGCCAGATCAACCGCGAGATCTGGCTGTTCATTCTGCCGCTGGCGATCGTGCTGCTGCTGCTGATCGCGTTCCCGAAGATCACGTTGTTCGTGCCGCAGCTATTCGGACTGTTGTAGCTAAACGTCCAGAATAGCCTCGCTTGCGAATTCCGCCTTCTCCTGAATGAAGGCGAAGCGCGCTTCCGGCTTGGTGCCCATCAGCTGGTCGACCGATTTCGCGGTCGCGGCGCGGGCCGCGTCTTCCAGCCTGACCCGCAGCAGCGTGCGCTTCTTCGGATCCATCGTGGTTTCCTTGAGCTGGGT
Source organism: Pseudomonadota bacterium (assembly GCA_023430245.1). Lineage (GTDB taxonomy): Bacteria > Pseudomonadota > Alphaproteobacteria > Rhizobiales > Xanthobacteraceae > Pseudorhodoplanes. The sequence goes on along the minus strand of JAEZBA010000161.1, from coordinate 10,147 downwards.
GGCCATCATCTCGCCCAGGCCCTTGAAGCGGCCGATCTCGACCTTGGCGTTGGCGTGGAATTCCTTCTTGAGCAGTTCGTCCCGGTGCTTCTCGTCGCGGGCATAGAAGGTCTTGCCGCTATGCGAGAGCCGGTAGAGCGGCGGCACCGCGAGATAAAGGTGGCCGTCGTCGATCAGTTTCGGCATCTGCCGGTAGAAAAACGTGATCAGCAATGACGCGATATGCGCGCCATCGACGTCGGCGTCGGTCATCACGATGATCTTGTCGTAGCGCAGATCCTGCTCGCGGTAATGGCTGCCATAGCCGCAGCCGAGTGCCTGGATCAGGTCGGCAAGCTGCTGGTTCTGCGCGAGCTTGTCCTTGCCGGCGGAGGCGACGTTGAGGATCTTGCCGCGCAACGGCAGCACGGCCTGCGACGCGCGGTCGCGCGCCTGTTTCGCCGAGCCGCCGGCGCTGTCGCCCTCGACGATGAAGAGTTCGGAGCCCTGCGCGGCGGTGTTGGTGCAGTCGGCAAGCTTGCCGGGCAGCCGAAGCTTGCGCACCGCGCTCTTGCGCGAGACTTCCTTTTCGTGCCGGCGCCGTAGGCGCTCGTCGGCGCGCTCGATGACGAAGTCGAGCAGCTTGTTGGCCTGGGTCGGATTGCCGGCGAGCCAGTGATCGAACGGATCGCGGATCGCCTGTTCGACCACGCGCGCGGCCTCCGGGGTCGCCAGCCGGTCCTTGGTCTGGCCCTGGAATTCCGGCTCGCGGATGAAGACCGAGATCATCGCGCAGGCACCGGCCATCACGTCGTCGGCGGTGATGACCGCGGCGCGCTTCTCCTGGTTGGTGCGGGCAGCATGATCGCGCAGCCCCTTGAACAGGGCGGTGCGCAGACCGCTTTCGTGGGTGCCGCCATCGCGGGTCGGGATCGTGTTGCAATAGGAGGAGACGAAGGGGTCGATGTCCGCGACAAAGGCGATGGCCCATTCCGCCGAACCGTGCCCGGCCTTCTTCTCCGAGCCGCCGGCGAAGATGTCCGGATGAACCCGGGTCGCGCTCTCGATCGAGGCGGCGAGGTAATCCTGCAATCCGCCCGGGAAATGCAGCACGGCTTCCGCTGGGGTGTCGTCCTTGATCAGTGACGGTTCGCAGGACCAGCGAATCTCGACGCCGCCGAACAGATAGGCCTTGGCGCGCGTCATTCTGAACAGCCGCGCCGGATCGAACTTTGCCTTGTCGCCGAAAATCTGCGGATCGGGTTTGAAGCGTATGCTGGTACCGCGCCGGTTGTTGACCTTGCCAAGCTTCTCAAGGCCGCCTTTCGGGATGCCGCGGGCGAAGGTCATCTTGAAGAGCTGCTGGCCGCGCGCGACCTCCACCTCCATCTTTTCTGACAGTGCGTTCACCACCGACACGCCGACGCCATGCAGGCCGCCCGAGGTCTCGTAGACTTGGGAGTCGAACTTGCCGCCGGCATGGAGCGTGCACATGATCACTTCGAGGGCGGACTTTTTCGGGAATTTCGGGTGCGGGTCCACCGGAATGCCGCGTCCGTTGTCGGTGACCTGAAGCCAGCCATCGGCGCGAAGCTGCACTTCGATAAAGGTGGCGTGGCCGGCCAGCGCCTCGTCCATGGAATTGTCGATCACCTCGGCAAAGAGGTGATGCAGCGCCTTTTCGTCGGTGCCGCCAATATACATGCCGGGGCGGCGGCGGACCGGCTCGAGCCCTTCCAGCACCTCGATATGGTGGGCGGTATAGCCGCTCTCGGACCCACCTCTGGCCTCACCGCCGCGGGAGGAACCGCGCTTCCTCGCTGCCGGGGCCGCATCGAACAGATCCGCGGATTTCTGGGTCTTCTTGTCCGTCTTGCTGTTCTTGTTCATGGTTCGGACGGGCTTATTCATGTTTGCCATGCGTTCGTGGATTGCGGGCGTGTGATTCGGAGTGCGCCCACTATGCCACGCGCATGGCAAATCCTTGATACCGCGAGCGATCCTTCTTAATTTTACCGGGTGGCCGCTGGAACATTGGGCAACGCCGGGCTAGACCATTGCCCCCGCCGGGCCTGTCACCGAAGTGATGCAAGAATACTCGCAGATTGTCATCGAATTCGTGCGCCAGAATCACTGGTGGGCGTTACCGATCGTATTCGCGCTCGCATTCGGCGAGTCGCTGGCTTTTCTCTCCCTGTTCATCCCGGCCTGGGCGCTGCTGGTGGCCATCGGCGCGCTGATCAACGCCTCGGGCCTGGTGATCTGGCCGATCTGGCTTGCCGCCGCCGCCGGCGCCACCATGGGGGACTGGGTCTCCTACTGGTTCGGATATCATTTCAAGGATCGCATCGCCCATATGTGGCCGTTATCGCGGCATCCCGACATGCTGCCGCGCGGGCATGCCTTTATGGAGAAATGGGGCATTCCCGGCATTTTCATCGGCCGTTTTTTCGGCCCGCTGCGTGCGACGGTGCCGCTGATCGCCGGTATCCTGGAAATGGATTACTGGAAGTTTCAGTTCGCCAATGTCGCGTCGGCGATGCTGTGGGCCTACGTGCTGCTCGCTTTCGGTGATTTCGGAATGGGAGTTGCCAAATGGTTCGGTCTGACCGCCTCGTGGTTCCATTGAACGGGGCGCGCTGAACCGATGACCCTCCGAACCTTTCGCCATCCGATCGGAGCGGTCGAACGCAAGGCGCGGCATGTCTACGACACCGTGATGCGCTGGCTCGGCCGTGTGCCATATGTCGCACATGCGCAAGGCGCTCGCTTTGTCGTCGACACCACCGATCTGATCGACCGTGAGCTCGCGATCAATGCGATCTGGGAGGCGGAGCAGCTCGAGGATTTCGCGACGATCTGCCGGACCCACAAGGTCGATCGATTTCTCGATATCGGCGCCAATGCCGGCGTCTATTCGATCTTGCTGGCGGCGAAGGGGCTGGGCGGCGAGATCGTCGCTTTCGAGCCGGATCCGGGAAACCGCGCGCGGTTCGTTGCCAATATCGCGGCTAATCACATGCAGGATCGAATCCGTGTCGTGCCCTATGCGGTCGGGGACAAAGCGTCGACCGTCACGCTGATGGAAGCCGGCAGTCATAACCGCGGTGAATCCTGGATCGCGCATCCCGACAAGCCACCGGAAGAGGCGCCGGGGGTTGCCAGTCACGAAGTGCGGCAAATCCGCTTCGATGACGAGTTTGCGATCGCCGGCGAGACATTGCTGATCAAGATGGATGTCGAGGGGTCCGAGTTTCACGCCCTTGCCGGCATGGAGCGCACGCTTCGCGACAACCTCTGCTATCTTCAGGTCGAGCTTTATTCGGACCGTTTCGACGAGCTGAAAACCCTGTTCGCGCGGCTCGGCTACCGCTACCTCAAGACCAGTTATATCGATCATTACTTCACGAATATTCCGGACGTGGCCTGACCTGTCGGCTTCCCCGTACGCACGCGCAAAAGCGCGGCCCTGCGACAGGGTGGCACTGATGGCGGAGCATCGGCGGGGAATATCGCCCGCCGTCCGGTGTTCGTCGATCGTTGCAACAACGATCAGGTTTCGGGCCTCTCGCGGCTGGGCTATGGTCGCGGCCGGCGCACTGACCGGGCGGGAAAAACCGGACACCGACAACCACGCCGATCCAAGGAGGGATAAGGATGAGAGATGTAACACGCCGTAGTCTGCTGGCCGGAACGGCCGGAGTTTCTGCCGCCGCCGTGCTCGGCGGCATGACGTTCTCGACACCGGCTGCTGCCCAGGCAGCGTCCGCGCCGGGCGGACAGGCGCCCGGGTGGTACCGCTACAAAGTCGGCGATATCGAAGTGACGGCAGTCACCGACGGGATCAACCGCTTCAAGTTTCCGGACGGCTTCGTCGCGAACGTGAAACGCGATGAAGTCAACAAGGCGCTCACCGCCGCCTTCCTCGAACCGGACCTGATGGCGATTCCTTACACACCCATCGTCATTCGCAACGGCGGCAAGACCACCGTGATCGACACCGGCCTTGGCGAAGCCGGTTTCGCCAGCAGCAAGGGCGCAAACGGTCAGTTCACCCGCAATCTTGCAGCGTCAGGTATCGACCGCCAGGATGTGTCGACCGTCATCATCTCGCATTTTCATGGTGACCATGTGAACGGGCTGCTAATGCCCGACGGTTCGCTCACCTATGCCAACGCCGAAATCCTGGTGCCGGAAGCCGAGTACAAGTTCTGGATGGACGATGGCGAAATGAGCAAGGCTGCCGGCAACCAGCGGATGGAGGGCCTGTTCAAGAACAATCGTCGCGTATTCGGTAACGAGAATGTCAAGAAGCAGGTGAAGCCTTATGCGGCCGGCAAGGAGCTCGTGCCGGGCGTCACCGCGGTGGCGACGCCGGGGCATTCGATCGGGCACACCTCGCATCTGATCTCGTCCGGTGGCAAGAGCGTGTTCGTGCAGGCCGATCTTGCGAACGTGCCGTTCCTGTTCGTGCGCAATCCCGGCTGGCATCTTATGTTCGACCAGATTCCGGATCAGGCCGAAGCCACGCGCCGCAAGACCTACGACATGCTCGCGACCGACCGGACGATGGTGCAGGGTTTCCATTTCCCGTTCCCGGCCGTCGCCTATATCGAGAAGACCGGCAACGGGTTCCGGGAGATACCGGTGCCGTGGAGCCCGACCCTCTAAAATGGAATGCATACAAGGCCGCCCGCGAGGGCGGCCTTGTTGCTACTGGGCATAGCATTTCGGGAGAAGTGGCATGACCGATTTGACACGCAGACATATGGTGGGTGGCGCAGCAGCGCTCGCTGTCGCGTCTGGCTTCGATATGCGGCTTGCGCTTGCCCAGAGCCAGCAAGCTACGGCCGAAGGCGTGCACCGCTTCAAGGTCGGTGATATCGAGGTGATGTCGATCCTTGACGGGGTGCGCAAGGTGCCGCTGAAGGCCAGCCCGACCCGCAGCGCAAGCCTCGCCGAATTTCAGCAGGCGCTCGCGCTGGATGGGTTGTCGCGTGACGAAATCAATCCGGTTTTCCATCCGCTGCTGGTGCGAACCGGCGGGCGCCTGGTGATGATCGACACCGGAAACGGACCGCGCAGTCTGTCCGCGGGTACGGGTCTCACCGCGCAGCGTCTTGAGGCACTGGGCGTCGATCCGAAACAGATCGAAACCGTCATCATCTCGCATTTCCATGGTGACCATATCGGCGGGCTTGTCACCGCTGAAGGCGCGCCGGCCTTCCCGAATGCGGAGATCAAGGTGCCGCTCGACGAATGGAATTACTGGCTCGATGACATGAGCATGAACAAGGCGGCCGAAGGCTCCAACCTGCGCAACGCGCATAACAATGTGCGGCGTGTGTTCGGCGCGATCCCCGGCAAGAACTTGACCAAGTTTGAAGGCGGCAAGGAGATTGTGCCGGGAATTACGTCGATGGCGACGCCCGGACATACGCCGGGACATTCCTCCTTCATCATCGCATCGGGCAATGACAAGCTGCTGGTACAGGCCGACGTGACCTCCGGCATCGCGTCGGTATTCGTGCGCCACCCGGACTGGTTTGGCGGTGGCGATATGGACGGCCCGATGGCGGTCGCAACGCGGCGCAAGCTTTACGACATGCTGGCAGCGGAGCAGATGTTGATGACGGGCTATCATCTGCCATCCCCGGCCATCGGGCGTATCGAGAAAAGCGGCGCGGGCTACCGCTTCCTGCCGGCGGCGTAACGCAGAGACGTATTCGTGACCCAGATGCCTGGATGAGACCGCCTGGCACATGCGCCAGGCGGCTTTGAGTTCTCAGGCGTCTATTTCGCGTTCTGCTTGAGCCAGTCCTGCATCAACGCGATTTCGCTTTCTTGCGCCTTGATGATCTCTTCGGCCAGCTTGCGGATCTGCGGATCCTTGCCAAAGGCGATCACCGTCTTGGCCATGTCGACCGCGCCTTGATGATGCGGGATCATGCCGCGCACGAAGTCGATATCGGCATTGCCGGTGAAGGCGATGTCCATGCCCTCGTGCATCTTGGCGTTGATGGCGTGGTAGGCGAGGCTCGACGGACCGGTATCGCCTTTCGGTTTGGCGCTGCCATGTGCGGAATGGTCAGCAGCTGCGGCGGGCGCCTGATGCGAGCCATGGCCGTGGTGGTGCTGTTGCGCGACGGCAATCGCGGTGCCGAGCGCCAAGGTGCCGGCCGTCAGGCCAACGATCAGTTTTTGTCTCATCTGTATCTCCAAAGCTGAATGACGCGCGTGGCCAAAGCGACGCGCGGATTGCGGATTTGCGATTGTCAGCTTCGGACGCGGGGAGGGGGCAGCGCCGGTGGCGTCTGCAGCGGATCAAGTGCCGGTACCGGCGCCGCGGCCATGATCGTGAACAGGACCGGATGAAGCGGACGCGCTATCGCCGACAGCGGCTCGACCGCCATCAAGCAGGCGAAGGCATTGCACTGGCCATGCCGAGGCGCGGGCGCTTCGTCGTCATGGCAGTCCGGTGTGGGATGATGCAAAGCGCGATCGAACGGGGAGGGCTGCTGAGCCTCGGTGGCCGCCGCTGCCTGCGCGGCCGAGAACGTCATGACCGGCCCATGCATCACGCTCATCGCCCCGAACAGGAGAGCGAAGCTCAGACGCAGAATGGTCATGGCTGCCGTCATCGGACGTCCGTACGACAAGACGACGACGGGTGAAAGTCCGGCGTCACCGAATTGACCGCTAGACTGTCGCAGCCTATATGGCCGTATCATGACGATCCGAACCGCATATCTGCGCCGCCGCCGTACCGCTGTCGCGGCCGGGACGGGTTCGTTCGTGTGATCCCGACGTGCCGCGCGCCCGGAGCCGCGGCATTTCCTTGCGAATCCCCGCTTTCCAAGGTGCATCCGGCGACTTAAGTACCCGGCGGCGAAATCAGCCGCCTTGCGGAGACTAACATGGCGACAAAAGCGAAGATCGGCATTCTGGGCGCGTCGGGCTATACCGGGTCCGAGCTGGTGCGCTTGCTGCTGCGTCATCCGCGCGCCGAGATCGCGCTGCTCACCGCCGACCGGAGGGCCGGGCAGGCAATGCGCGACGTGTTTCCGCAATTCTCGCCGTTTGACCTGCCGGAGCTGGTTTCGATCGAGGGACTCGACTGGAAAGCGCAGGCTCTCGACCTCGTGTTCTGCGCATTGCCGCATGCGACGACGCAGAAGGTGCTGAAGCAATTGCTTGGGGAGGCGCCGGAGACCAAGGTCGTCGACCTGTCGGCGGATTTTCGGCTCAGCGATACTGCAGCTTACGCGCGCTGGTACGGCCACGAGCATCACGCACCGGAACTGCAGACCGAAGCGGTCTACGGCCTGGCCGAGATCCACAAGCGCGAGATCAGGAAAGCGCGGCTGGTCGCCAATCCCGGCTGCTACACCACCTGCGCGCAGCTGCCGCTGGTGCCCCTTCTCAAGAATAAGGCAATCGAGACCGACGGCATCGTGATCGATGCCAAGTCCGGGATGACGGGAGCGGGGCGCTCGGCCAAGGAGGCGATGCTGTTCTCGGAAGTGTCGGAAGGCTTCCACGCCTATGGCGTCGGCGGTCACCGGCATATGGCCGAACTCGACCAGGAATTCTCGGCGGCCGCCGGCAAGGAGGTGATCGTCAGCTTTACGCCGCATCTGGTGCCGATGAACCGCGGCATCCTGTCGACAATCTACGTCCAGGGTCGCAGGGGCCGCACGCCCGAGGAACTTCACGAGGTACTTTTAAAGTTCTACGAGAAGGCGGATTTCGTGCATGTGCTGCCGTTCGGCGAGACGCCGCAGACGAGGCATGTGCGCGGTTCGAACTGGACCTTTATCGGGGTTGCGAAGGATCGGGTGCCCGGCCGCGCGATCATCGTCTCGGCACTCGATAACCTGGTGAAAGGCGCGTCAGGCCAGGCGATCCAGAACATGAATCTGATGATGGGCTATCCCGAGACCATGGGGATCGATCAGGTCGCGCTGTTCCCGTGATTGCCTAATAGGCCGAGCGCAGCAGCGACGTCGTCACCACGTAAAGACCGGTGGCCATCACAATCGCCGAGAAAACATAGGTGAGCGCGCGCTTCTGGCGTGAAAGCTTGCGCGCCAGCAGGAGGCCCGCGATGCCTCCGGCCGCCCCACCCAGCACAAACAGCCCGGCGATCCGCCATTCGACGAGGCCCGCAAATGCGTAGCTCGTGGCGGTCGTCGCGCCGAACAGCGTGACCGAAACCAGCGAGGAACCGATTGCGTCCAGCATCGGCATGGCGGTGGTGCCGATCAGGCCGGGTACGATCAGAAAGCCGCCGCCGATGCCGAAAAAGCCGGAGAGCAAGCCCACGCCAAATCCGGTCGCGACAAGCAGGGGAAGCAGGCGCGGCGCACTGGCCCGGTCGAGTTTGACGCCGGCATCGTCGCCGCCCTTGCGCGGCCGCAGCATCAGCGCGCCGACCACGATCATCAGCACGCCGAACAACGCCAGCAGTCTGGCGCCGTCCATCATCTTGCCGAGCTGCGCGCCGGCGGCGGCACCGGCAATGCCGGCTAGTGCAAAGGCGATGGCACAAGGCCAGCGCACGTTTTTCGCGCGGGCATGGCCGATCAGGCTGACCGCCGCGCTTGCCGCGACCGCGACCGCGCTGGTGCCGATTGCCGCATGCACCGAGGGCATGCCGACGACATAGATCAGCAACGGCACGGCCAGGATCGAGCCGCCGCCGCCGATCAGGCCGAGCGACAGGCCAACGAGGCTGCCGGAGGCGATGGCGGCAACGGACTGGATCATGTTCTTTACGGACGGGTCGAGTGGGTTCAGGCGGCGGATGAAGTCGGCTGCCGGTTCCACGGCATCAGCGCCAGTACATTCGCCATGCCGCAGAAGCCGGTCACGCCGGCCACCACCAGGCCGGCACCGACGAAGCCCGACAGCAGCAGGAACCACGGCGAGAGCGCTGCGGCCAGAACCGCGCCAAGCAGGGCCAGGCCGCCCGCGGCGACCTGCACCTGGCGCATCAGCTCCAGCGGGGCCAGGCGGTCGCGCAACACGGGCAATCCGGCCTGCTTCCATGCGTCCAGGCCGCCTTCGACTACGTAGGCGGTGCCGCCGCGGCAGGCTGCCTCGAGCGCGGCCGCGTGGGCTCGGGTGCGCATCCCCGAGCGGCAAAGGAACACGACCGCGCGACCCGCCGGGAGCTGCTGCAGTTGCTGCGCGGAAGCCAGCTGCGCCAGGGGAATGCAGCAGGCGTCGGCGATGCGCTCGCGCGCATGCTCGTCGGCCTCGCGGATATCGACCAGCAGGGCGCCCTGTCCGATCAGGGCCTGGGCGGCGCGGGGGTCGAGAATCTTCATGCGTGACTCCGGGGGTCAGGGACAGAACACGGACTTGAGTGCGGAAACCAGGGTTTCCACGCGCGGGTCGTCGATCCGGTAATGCATCGACTGGCCTTCGCGGCGGCAGGTGACCAGGCCCTCGCTGCGCATCCGGGCCAGGTGCTGGGACAGCGCGGACTGGCTCAGGTCGACCTGGGCCCGCATCTGCCCGACATTCAGTTCGCCATGCTCGATCAACAGGCACAGCAGCAGCAGGCGCTGTTCGTTGCCCAGCGCGCGTAGCATCGCCGCGGCGTCGCTGGCGCCCTGTTCCATGAACCTGCGGTCCCGCCGTCTCGTGTCCATGGGGCAATAATATCAGGTATTGCTAAATTAGCAACATCTAATATACTTGGGACATGGGCAATCGGCCCGTTTGCTGGAGACAGGACATGAACACCGCTTCCTACCAGGAGCTGACCCGCGAGGTTTCGCGCAACCTGGCCCCGCTGCGCACGCACAACCCCGACCTGATGCAGGGTTTCGGCGCGCTGAGCAAGGCCGCGCTGGCCCCGGGCGCTTTGGACGAGAAGACCAAGGAACTGATCGCCATGGCCATCGGCGTGGCCAACCGCTGCGACGCCTGCCTGGGCTTCCACGCCAAGGCGCTGGTCCGGCTCGGCGCGACGCCGGAGGAGTTCCGCGAGATGCTCGGCGTGGCCGTGTACATGGGCGGCGGCCCCTCGCTGATGTATGCCGCCAATGCGATGGCGGCGTACGAGGAGTTCAGCAAGGCAGCGACGAACGCGTGACCGGCCGCGCTGCGCGTGGTGCCCGGCGCGGCCGGGCCCCGCGGGTACTTTACGCGGCAACCA
>JAEZBA010000159.1 GCA_023430245.1 Pseudomonadota bacterium | reverse complement strand
TGCTCCTTCGCGTGCCGGATATAGGCGCCGAGATCCAAAAGCACTTTTTCGAGAATCAGCGCGGTGTCGTTCTTCGCATAGCGGCTGGCCGCGCACAGCACATGCCATCCTGCTTTGACGGCGGCCTGCGGCACGGGCAGAAGCTGCAGCGTCGAGGCCGGATGCATGAAGATCAGGAGCGTGGAGGAGGGCACGCCCTTTGGCGTCATCAGCAGGCCCTCGAGATTGACCGCGCCCTGATTGCCGGAAAAGCCGTAGGTTTCGACGAAGGCTGCGTCTTCCTTGTACTGGACGTGAACCCAGCGATGTTCGATGTCGGGATGTGTCATGCGCGACGTTATGCTGGACAATGCCACAGCGTGCAATATCACCCGCGCCGGGCTTTCTCGATCGTGGCGACGTCGATCTTCCGCATCGTCATCATCGCCGCGAACGCGCGCTTCGCCTGGTCGCCGCCCGCGGCAAGCGCGTCAGTCAGGATGCGCGGCGTGATCTGCCACGACAGGCCCCATTTGTCCTTGCACCAGCCGCAGGCGCTCTCCTGCCCACCATTGCCGACGATCGCGTTCCAGTATCGGTCGGTCTCCGCCTGATCGTCGGTCGCCACCTGGAACGAGAACGCCTCGCTCTGCTTAAACGCCGGCCCGCCATTGAGCCCGAGGCACGGGATGCCGAGCACGGTAAATTCCACCGTCAGCACATCGCCCGCCTTGCCGCCGGGAAAATCGGACGGCGCTTTGCGCACGGCCGTGACCTTGCTGTCGGGAAACGTCGCGGCATAGAAGCGCGCCGCTTCCTCGGCGTCCTTGTCGAACCACAGGCAGATGGTGTTCTTGGGCGTCACCGGCATTTCGCGTCCCTTCATTTTGGCAGGCTGCAGAGCACAGTCAGCGTAGCCGCATTTGCGGTCCAAGTGTGTCAGGCACGCGATGATGCTCAGCCGATCGCTTTCGCGCGAGACGCGACGAAAGCGCACAAGCGCCCGAATTCGCGAAACATCGCAAGCCCTTGATCATTGGAGATAGGTCACCGCACGCACGCGGCGTGCGGAACCACCCCCACACTGGAACATGAAAGGGAGAATCATGCTGAAATCCGCAACAGCGGCAGTCCTACTCAGCTCGGCCTTCGCACTGGGAACCGCGCATGCGCAAACGGCGCCGCAACCCGGCGCGCCGGCAGGCACGCAGTCACCCGCGGGCGCGGCGACGCAAAACCCGGCGGCCGGAGCCGCGGGCATGCAATACATCACCGAGAATCGGCAGGATCTGTGGCGCGCATCGCAGCTCGATGGCGTGAATGTCTACAACGAACAGAACGAACGGATCGGCGACATCACCGAGGTTTTGCTGAACAAGCAAGGCCAGGTTGAAGCGGTGGTGATCGGTGTCGGCGGCTTCCTCGGCATCGGACAGCGCGATGTGGCTGTCCCGTTCGACAGACTGCAATGGCAGATGGTTGGCGCCGCCAACGTTGCGACCGCACCTGGAACCGCGACGCCAGGACAGACGACCGCGCAGCCGGGCTCAACGCAGCCTGCCCCGGGCACAACCGGCACCGGTACGATGACCGACCGGACCGCCACGACCGCTCAGCTGAACGATCGCCCCGAACGGGCGGTTCTGCGCGGAGCGACCAAGGACCAGCTGCAGAACGCACCGGAATTCCAGTTCGGTCGATAATCGGGAGTGAGTTGATGAGATTGTCGATCTTCGCCATGGTGGCCGGAGCCTTCGTTCTGACTGCGCCCGCCGGCGCCCATGCGTTCCCCGTTGCGAGCGGATTGGACCAGACCGCACGCGAACGCGCGGTCCAGCCTCTCCCGGCGCAGGCCCAGCGGCATCGGGCGCAACCGCGGCGGGACCATCGCGGCGTTCGCCAGCACGGGCGTCGCCATTATACGCCGGGGCATCGCTATCGGTCGCCACCGCCCGGCTGGCGGCGCTATCAAAGCCGGCCGCGGGACTGGCAGCGACGAGGCTGCGTGATCGTCGGACCGATCTGGTTCTGTCCGTAATCACGCGTCGCTGATCATGCATGCAGCGGGCCGCATCTTGGCCCGCTGCATTCTCTTGCCTGCGCCGCGTCCGCGGTATCCGTGTCGACCACAGGCGGATAGGGCGGACGGCGTCTCTCGGCGTCGCACAGCAGTTGACGAGGTGCCCAAACGCACGCATGGGAATCCGCTGTGGCGGGGCATCTGCCCCTGCCGCAACGTTCCTCATCCTGATCCGTCCGATCGGCCTGTCCCGGGAAAAGCGCCGTATGTCTGTCACGAGCGGGGCGCCTGCGAGCAGGCGCATCGGCATCGCGCTGGTTCTGACATCGGCGGTGGCCTTTGCCATCGGCCCGACCGCGGCCAAGGTCGCGTTCGATAACGGCAGCAACGTCCTGACCGTCGTTGCGGCGCGCGGGCTGATCGGCGCGGCGTTGCTGGCATTTCTGGTGGTGCTGTTCCGGCAGGACTTTCGCATCGGCCGCACCGCCTTGCGATGGTGCCTTGCCTGCGGCGCGTTCTCTGCGGTGATGGTCTATGGGCTGATCGGTGCGGTGGCCTATATCCCGGTCAGCGTCGCCATTCTGATTTTCTTCGTTCATCCGATCGTGATCGCGGTGATCGTGCACTGGCGCGGCGGCGACCGGCTGACATTCGGCAAGCTGTTGCTGGCGCTGGCGGCGCTGGCCGGCCTGGCGCTGGCGCTGGCGCCGACATTCGACACCCTCGACATGACCGGGATCGCGCTGGCGACGCTTGCGGCGATCACCATCTGCGGCGCCATCCTGTGCGGCGCACGCGCGCAACGGCACGCGACCTCGACGCAGGTCAACCTGTATGTCACGGCGCTCGGCGGCGTGTTTTTCGCGCTGCTGGCTTCGCTGCTCGGCGCGTGGTCATGGCCCGTGAATGCGACCGGATGGCTTGGCATCGCCGCCGCCGGCGTCGGCATTGCGGTGGGGCTGTTGTGCTTCTTCGCGTCGTTTCGCTACCTCAGTCCGGTCCGCGCCACCATGCTGAGCAATGCCGAGCCGCTGCTGAGCATCGTGATGGCGGCGGTGATCCTCGGCCAGTGGCTGTCGCCGGTGCAATGGCTCGGCGCCGCGATCATGATCGGCGCCATCGTGCTGTTCGAAGCAGCGGGAAGGCATGAGATTGCGGAGGAGCGGCGGCAAGGATAGCTGCCGGGCTGGTTTGAGAGCGAACGGGCCGGCCCTTCAAGGTTCAGCCGTTCTGTCGGATGCTATCCAGCAGCTTATCGAACAACGGATTTCCCGGCTTCTCAAGCTCCAGAATGATATTGAAGTGATGAAAGCCCGGCATGTCGATGCGGGTCCCCCGATGGCCCCGATGTTGCCAAGCCCGCAGATATTCATCCGTCTGCCGTTGGAATTCGGATGATTCCGTCCCGCCGACCGTGGCAAGAAGCGTAGCATTGGAGGTTTCAGGAAGCAGGTTGATCGGGCTGTTGTCGCGTATTTCCGCTTCGTTCAACCTCAGAGCCTCGTTGACGAATGTCTTTTGCAGGGGGGCAAGATCGAATAATCCGCTGATAGCGAGTCCGGTCCGAACCGGATCGCGTGCCAAGCCGAAGCTTTTCGGCCATTTGTCGGCCAGCAGCATCCCGACGAGATGCCCGCCCGCCGAATGGCCGCCAACATGGATGCGTCCGGCGTCGTATTTATAGGTTCGCGCGTTCTCGACGAGCCACGCCACGCTCGTTCGAACCTGCCTCACGATCTCACCAATCCGCACGGCCGGAGCCAGCGAGTAATCGACGCTGGCGACGGCGACGCCGGCGTCAACAAGGCCCGGCGCGACAAAGGCATTTGCATCCTTCGTCGACGATCGCCAGTAGCCGCCATGAATCCAGACGAACAGGGGCGCGCCGGGTTGCGCGGGGTAGATGTCCAGCTTCGATCCGGACGCTGTATCGTACACGATGTCGGCAATCCTCTCGGTGCGGTCGAAGGCCGCCTGGCTCCGCTCCTTATAGATGCGCTCGCGGTCAAATGAAGGCGTGCGCGCGCGCGCGTCGTACTCGCTGTTTAAAAAAGAAACGTCGCCCGCGCGCTCGCTCATCTCTGTCTATTGCCTTCTCAAAGCAGACTGCATGATTTCCTTATCTGCCGGATGCGTCATCGCCAGTATACAAAAAACTGAGGCGCCGAGACGCCGTCGCGCTGCGATGAGAGAGAGCTCGCCGGGACGAGATGCTCACTGACTGACAGAGCCTTCCCGCAGCACGCCCGGGTTGCGGGAATTCGAAGGGCACATGAGCCGGTGTTCGAACGCATCCGGCCTTTACGCAGAATGCCGCGGGCAGCTAAGCTGACGGAGCTTCGGGCGCAATCACGACGCGCATCTCGCGCGTGGTTATCTGTACCCGATAAAGGAGTTCGACGTGAAGACTGTATTGCGCAGCGCGCTGAATCGCTCGATCGCAACGACGACCCTGATGGGTTCGATCATGCTTGCCGGCGTCGCGATCAAGGCCGAAGCTCAGACCGGCCGGTTTCCGGATCGCCCGGTCCAGATCGTGCAGGACGCGGCGGTCGGCGCGTCTCCAGACGTCGGCCTGCGGTTGGTGGCCGACCGGCTATCCCAGCTCTGGGGTCAGCAGGTGGTTGCGGTCAATCGGCCGGGCGGTGGCGGCAGCATCGCGGCGCGCTCGGTCGCAACGGCCGAGCCGGACGGCTACACTTTGTATCAGGCGGTCATGTCGTCCTTCGTGGCACTTCACGCCGTTCCGCCACTGATCCCGATCAACGTGCCGAAGGATTTCATCCCGGTCGGGTTCGTGACCGAAATCCCGATGTTTATCGCCGCTTCTCCGACGCTCGGCGTGTCAACGCTGCCGGAATTAATCGCGCTCGCCAAGAAGAACCCGGGCAAGGTTTCCTCCGCTGTCACAGGTGTTGGTCGCCTGACTCACCTGACCGGCGTGCTGATCGAAAGAGAGACCGGGATCAAGCTGCTCTCGGTCCCCTATAAAGGCGGTCCGGCCCAGGCTTTTGCCGATGTCACGTCGGGACGCGTCGGTCTGGTCGTCGACGGCTATTCCTCATTGGCGGGCGCTGCCAGTGCGGGGTCGATAAAGCTTCTTGCCGTTGCCCTCGACAAGCGTCTGGCCGACTTTCCCAATGTGCCAACGGTCGCCGAGACGATTCCCGGCTTCCGCGCCACTGGCTGGGCTGTGTTGCTGGCGCCGCCGGGTACGCCGGAGGCGATCGTCCGCAAAATCAGTGATGACCTCATCAAGGTCAGCGCGGACCCGGAGCTTCAGGAGCGCCTTGCGAAGCTCGGTGCCCGGATCAATCCGATGACGCCCGAAGAAACGTCGGCTTTCATCGCTCAGCAGCAGAAGACATGGGAGCCCGTACTGGAGACCATCCGCGCGGAGGAAACGTCAAAACCATAGTAAGTAAAAGTGCTCGCGGTCATATGCATGTAGGCGATCTACAACACCTTCCCCGGATTGAGAATCCCGTTCGGGTCGAGCGTCGCCTTCAGCGTGCGCATCAGTTCGATCGCCACGGGATCCTTCACCAGCGGCAGACGCGCGCGCTTGGCAATGCCGATGCCGTGTTCGGCCGAAATCGAACCGCCGTATTTCGCAACCACCGCGAACACCGCGTCCTGAATGTCGTCCTCGCGCGCCATGAAGGCTGCCTTGTCCAT
This sequence comes from Pseudomonadota bacterium, assembly GCA_023430245.1. Lineage (GTDB taxonomy): Bacteria > Pseudomonadota > Alphaproteobacteria > Rhizobiales > Xanthobacteraceae > Pseudorhodoplanes. The sequence goes on along the minus strand of JAEZBA010000159.1, from coordinate 27,869 downwards.
GCCGGCCGGCTGCGTGATGTTGTAATGGATGTTGCCGTCGCCGACATGGCCGAACGGCATCGGCCGCGCGCCCGGCACCACCGCAATCGCCGCGGCATTGGCTTCAGCGATGAAGGCCGGGATCGCTGCGACCGGGATCGAGATGTCGTGCTTGATCGACGCACCCTCGCGCTTCTGCACTTCGCCCGCTTCCTCGCGGATGCGCCACATCGCCTTGGCTTGTTCCAGCGTCTGCGCGATCGCGCCGTCATCGATCAGTGAGCGCTCGACGCCGGCCTCGAAGATCGCCTCGACCAGGTCGCGCAAGCCGCTCTCGGCCTGCGACGACAATTCCATCAGCACGTACCAGGGATGCGGTGCGTCGAGCGGATCGCGCGTGCCGTCGACGAAACGCAGCGCGAGATCGACATTCATGCGCGTCATCAGTTCGAAGCTCGTGACCTGCGAACCCGCGCGCTCATAGGCAAGTCCAAGCAGATCGACTGCGGCCTGCACCGACGGCACGCCGAACACCGCAAGCTCGACCGAACGCGGGCGCGGCACGAGGCGCAGCACCGCCGCGGTGATGATGCCGAGCGTGCCTTCGGCGCCGATGAACAGGTTCTTCAGGTCGTAGCCGGTATTGTCTTTCTTCAGCTTGTTGAGGTTGTTGAGGACGCGGCCGTCGGCCAGCACCACTTCGAGGCCGAGCGGATGTGCGCGCGCGACGCCATGCGCGATCGCGGCGGTGCCGCCGGCATTGGTCGAGAGATTGCCGCCGATCGTGCAGGTGCCCTCGGAGGGGAGAAGCTGCGGATAGAGCCGGTCGACTTCGGCTGCTGCCTCGCGTGCGCGCTGGAGCGTGACACCAGCTTCGGCCGTGAGCGTGTTGGTGACCGGGTCGACCTCGCGAATGCGGGTCATGCGGTTGAGCGAGAGCACGATCTCGCCGTTGAGTGCGACTTGCCCGCCGACCAATCCGGTATTGCCGCCCTGCGGCACGATCGCGGTGCGGGTCTCGTTGGCGAGTTTGAGGATCGCCGCGACCTGCTCGGTGGTTTCGGGGCGCAGGATCAGCGGCGAGTGGCCCGGCCAGCGGTCGCGCTGCTCGTGCAGATAGGCGGCCTGCACGTCCGGATCGGTGATGGCGTATTTCTCGCCGACGATCCCGGCGAACTTCGTGATCAGGTCTTTATCCGGTGCGAGCATCGGCATTTCTATGAGTATTGCGGGAGGGTTTTCGGGGCGGCGGCGCGGCGCAGCCGGTCGTTGATCGCTTCGCCCAGACCGGCAGAAGGAATCCGCATAACGCAGATGGTCGGCGCGAACATCGCATCCAAACTGCGGAGATGGCCAAACAAATTGGCGGCGGCTTCCGCCAGGTCGCCTTTTTCGGAGAGATTGAGGGTCGCCGCGGCGCCGGGCAGCGGCACGCCAAAGGCGAGTAGCACTTCGCCCGGCTCGACCTGCGTGGCGTCGAGCCGAAGCCGCGTCCGGGGCGCATAATGGCTCTCCAGCATGCCGGGGGCGAGCGGGGTTTCGTCCGTGGATTCAACGGGTTGGGCGAGGTCTCGGCCGAGCGCGGCGGCGATGTGCTCGCGCGACAGCCCTCCCGGACGCAGGATCATGGGCTCGTCCAGGCACGCCACGATGGTGGATTCGATGCCCACGGGCGCGGGACCACCGTCCACGATCAGGTCGATCTTTTCGTCAAGATCTTCAAGCACATGCGCCGCATTGGTGGGCGAGACATGCCCGGACACGTTGGCCGACGGCGCCACCACCGGCTTGCCGAAGGCGCGCAGGATTTCGCGCGCAAGTGCATGATTTGGCACCCGAATCGCAATCGTGTCGAGACCCGCGGTGGCCAATTCGGAGACCGGGCAACCGGGCTGGCGCGGGAGCACCAGCGTCAGCGGTCCCGGCCAGAATGCGGCCGCCAGACGCTCCGCATCGGCGTTGAAAACCGCGAGTTTGCGCGCGGATTGGAGGTCCGGCACATGCGCGATCAGCGGATTGAAAGACGGCCGGCCCTTCGCCTCGTAGAGGCGCGCGACCGCCTGTCCGTTGGTCGCGTCGGCGCCCAGGCCGTAGACCGTCTCGGTCGGAAACGCCACCAGTCCGCCGCGCGACAGGCACTCCGCCGCTTGGTCGGAGGCGCCGGGCACGGCCTCGATCAGACGTGTTTTCGAGCGGACATGCATGCGGGGGTTCTTAGCCGCTTTTTACCGGTTTTGCGCGTCCCGGCGGCGCAAACATTTACGAAAAATAGCCTGCCGCCTTGCCTTGCGGGGCGGGCAGGGCGTCGTTATAAGACCGGCCTTCACGTCGGAGTGTAGCGCAGCCTGGTAGCGCACCTCGTTCGGGACGAGGGGGTCGCAGGTTCGAATCCTGCCACTCCGACCATTAATTCCCGAGATACAGCCCCGGTCTGGAGCGGCCATAAGAGGCCTTATATAGCCGATGCCCGGTGCTGGTCGCGCCGAGCATCTGCGTTGGTCTGCGATCTTCTCGCGGGACGTCGTCCGGCCGTTATTTTTCGCCTGCCAGATTGGCCGAATTCGCGATCACCTTGCGCTGATCGTCAATCTCGGCGGCGAACTCCTTGGCCGGACCCGGACGCACCACCTGGCCCATCGGGGTCAGCTTCTTGACCACCTCTGGATCGGACAATGCCTCAATAATGTCCGCGGCGATCCTGTCGCGCAGTTCTGGCGACATCTTCTTCGAGCCGAACAGTCCCACCAGCCCATCGAGCGTGAGCAGCGGGGAGCCCGCTTCCTTCGCCGTCGGCACGTCGGCCAGCGCGGGCGCACGCTGCGAGTTCATGAGCGCAAGCACCTTCACTTTGCCGGCCGCGACCTGCGGCCGCATAATCGCGTAGGCCGCGCCGTAAATCTGGATGCGGTTCTCGGCAAGATCGTTCAGCGCCTGCACGCCGTCCTTGTACGGGATTTTGGTGACATTGATCCCGGCGTCCTTCAGCCATCCCGACACCACGAAATCGACCGCGCCGGTCGTGCCGGCATAGTTGAGCGTGCCGGGCTTTTCCTTGGCGAGTTTCACGAAGTCGGCCAGCGTGTTGATGCCGAGCGAGGCCGGCACGCCGATGGCAATCAGCGTATTGGTGGCACGCGCGATCGGCACCAGATCGTCCGCATTGTAGGGCAGGTTCTTATGCAGCAATGGATGCGCCGTAAAGGTCGAGGTCGGCGCCATCAGGAAGGTGTGGTCGTCGTTGGCGGACACGAAGGCGTTGATCGCCACGATCGCATCGCCGCCGGGCCGGTTTTCGACCACGACCGGCTTGCCCCATTTCGCGGCGAGCTTGTCGGCAAGCAGGCGGGTGGTGATATCGACGCCGCTGCCGGGGCCGAGCGGCAGGATCATGGTGACATTGCGCTGCGGCCAGTCCTTGACCGGGGTCTGGGCCTGGACATGGCCGGCGGCGAGGGATGTAAAGACAAAGCCGGTTGCGGCAAGCAGACGGAGCATGGGCTGGTTCCTCTCCTTATGGTTTGGTTTTTGGCTACCGCTTTGGGGCGTGGCGGTCAATGCGGCATGGTTTTGAGCCATTAACGCCGAAGCCGTGCCTCCAAGCAACACGCGGGCTATTCCGGCAACCCCGCTTTGCGCAACCCATCGGTGAATGTGGCGAGGTCATCCTGTCGCTGGAAGGGTAGCCAGTCTTGAATATTGGAGAGGCGCAGCGCGGGGTCGAGTTGGCGCAACCGGTCCATCGCTCGCCCGGCATCGGCCTTGCGGCCGGCGAGCGCGTGGCTTGCCGCCATGATGGCCACCACGATCAGGAAGCTTGGCAACTCCCTGAAAGACTTTTCCGCCCATGAACACGCGTCGTCGAAGCGCCCGGCCAACAGATGCGCCATCGCTACTCCAGCCTGCATCCGGAACGCCTCCGGATCGAGCGGGCTCAAACGCATGGCGCGCGCAAAGCGTTCGAGTGCGTTGTCGGTTTCGCCGCTCCATATCCTTGCGAAGCCGCTGAGGAACCAGGCGGCCGCAAAGTTCGGGTTGAGCGTCAAGGCGCGATCGATAAGCGCGATGCCGCCGTCAAGCTCGCCGGCCAGATGTGCAAGCGCATGGCCGCTTCTTGCGAGTGCGACCGCATCGTCCTTGCCCAATTCGACGGCGCAACGTGCCAGTCGCGTACCCTCGGCGATCTCGGTCGCTCGATCGTCCATCCAGCCGTTGATCTTGCGCCAGAAATGGCACCACGCCGCCATCGCATAAGCTGATGCAAAACCCGGATCGAGCTGCGTTGCCTTGATGAAAAGGGGCAGCGCATCGCCGATGGCCTCCCGGGTGCCTCGGTGAAAGTTCGTCATGCCGCGCAGATAATAATCGTAAGCGTCCAGGCTCTCGGTCGGCTTTTGTTTCGCGCGCTCAGCCTCGGCGCGCTCGAGTTGTGGTGCGATCGCCCCCACTACGCTTTCGGCCATACGATCCTGCAGTTCGAAGATGTCGACGAGCGCGCTTTCGAAGCGATCCGCCCAAAGATGCGTGCCGGTGGTAGCATCGATCAATTGCCCGGTGATACGAACGCGGTTGGCGGCTTTGCGTACGCTGCCTTCCAGCACATAGCGAACACCCAGGTCGCGGCCGACCTGTTTCACGTCTACCGCTCGGCCCTTGTAGATGAAGCTCGAATTGCGCGCGATGACGAACAGCCAGCGCATCCGCGACAATGACGTGATAATGTCCTCGATCACGCCGTCGGCGAAATAATCCTGCTCCAGATCGCCACTCAGATTCTGGAATGGCAGAACGGCGATCGATGGTTTGTCCGGCAGTTGGGGCGGCGCCGATCCCTGAGTCAAAGGGGCGGGTTCAGCGGCCGAGGTCTTCGTCGACTCGGCCAGCGTTTCGCTGACGTCGGCGACGAACCGGAAGCCCTTCCGCGCGATCGTCCGGATCAGGCGCTGCGCATCGCCGTTGTCGCCGACGGCTTTGCGCACTGCATTGATGTGGCTGGTCAGTGTCGATTCCGACACGATACGACCGCTCCAAACCGCGTCCAGCACCTCATCCTTGCTGACGACGCGCTCGCGGTTCTGCACCAGGAACAGAAGCAGGTCGAAGACCTGCGGGCCGATGGCAATGGCTTCGGCGTTGCGGGTGAGTTCCCGCCGATCAGGGTCGAGCGCAAAATCTTCGAACAAGTATCGCACGACGCTCCTGAATCCTTCTGTCCGGTCGCTTGGGTAAGCCATTGGTAGCACAGGTCGATTGACGGAGATCATCGATGTGCGATCGCCGAGGACGCCGAAAGATTTGCCCGCTTGGACGAATTACCAAGGGAAATCCAAGCCAGCGACAAGATCGCCGCAAAGTCTTTCAGCCCGGTGAAAGGCACAACCAGGCCATCGCAGCCGAACACGGGCCGGGTAACGAAGCCGGTCAGCAGGAGACAGACATGAACCTGAACATTACCCCGCTTCCCGTAAGGTCGCTGGCCGAAGAGTTGGTTCCATCGCGCTACGCGGTGAAGGTCGGCGATATCGAAGTGCTGGTGGTCAGCGACGGCGTGCTTCCGCTGCCCACCAAGATGCTGGGACACAATATCGATCCAAATGTCCGCGCGGCCTGGCTGAAGGACATGTTCCTACCGCCGGAGGCGTTCGATTGGGCGCTGAATGCGGTCATGGTTCGCAGCGGAGGTCGGACCATCCTTATCGACGCTGGCCTGGGGTTGGATCCCAACCTCAACCTGCCACGAGCCGGGCAACTGATCAGACGTCTGGAGTCCGCCGGCATCGATATGTCCGCGGTGACCGACATCGTGCTAACCCACATGCACATGGACCACATTGGCGGGCTGGTGGTCGACGGTGTGAAGGAGCGGTTGCGTCCGGACCTGCGGATTCACGTGGCTGCCGCCGAGGTCAGGTTCTGGGAGGCGCCGGACTTCAGCCGGGTCAATATGCCGGCCGGGTTCCCCGACGCACTTCGCGCCACCGCCAAGCGGTTCGTGAAGGAGTATCGGAGCCAACTGCGGACATTCGAGGAAAACTACGAGGTTGCGCCGGGCGTTGTGGTGCAGAGAACCGGAGGCCATACGCCCGGGCACAGCGTCGTGCGGGTGTCCTCCGGCGGCGACCGCCTCATGTTCGCCGGCGATGCCGTGTTCGCAGTCGGGTTCGAGCACCCGGACTGGTTCAACGGTTTTGAACACGACCCAGAGGAAGCGGTGCGCGTGCGGACCCGTCTATTACGGGAGCTGGCTGAGACCGGCGAGATGCTGGTGGCCACCCACCTGCCATTCCCATCCGTCGGCCATGTGGCGGTCGACGGCGACGCTTTTCGTTGGGTGCCGGTCTTCTGGGACTACTGATCGCGTGCTCGCTTAAGGCCGAACCATACCACCGCTGTGTTTGAACAACTGGCGCCTTCAATTCTGAAGGCGCCAGCAGGAGGGGCGCGACGCCTGCGAGCGTGCGTGCTCGCACGTCGACGCGATGGCGTCGACGACACCGAACGAGGAAAAATCGATGAAGATTGTTGTGATCGGGGGCTCCGGCCTCATTGGATCCAAGCTTGTGAACAGGCTCCGAGACAAGGGCCACGAGGTTGTGGCGGCCTCGCCGGCGTCCGGCATCAACACCATCACCCGCGAAGGCTTGGCCGAGGCGCTCTCCGGCGCTCAGGTTGTCGTGGATGTGGCGAACTCGCCATCGTTCGAGGACAAGGCTGTTCTTGAATTCTTCCAGACATCGGGCCGCAACCTGCTGGCCGCCGAAGCGGTCGCCGGCGTCAAGCATCATGTAGCGCTATCGGTCGTCGGCAGTGATCGCCTTCCCGACAGCGGCTATCTCCGGGCGAAACTCGCGCAGGAAAGCCTGATCCGGGACTCGAAAATTCCGTACACGATCGTCCGCTCGACGCAGTTCTTTGAATTCGTCGGCGGCATTGCGCAAGCAGGAACCAAGGGACAGGCAATTCACCTGTCGCCGGCTCATCTGCAGCCGATTGCTTCCGATGACGTGGCCGATGCCATGGCCGATGTCGCGCTTGGTTCACCCGAAAACGGCACGATCGAGATTGCCGGACCCGAGCGCATCGCGCTCGACGAATTTGTCGGACGCTATCTGCGCGCAATCGGCGATCCACGTCACATCGTTGCGGATGTCCACGCGCGCTATTTCGGTACCGAACTGAACGATCAGTCCCTCACGCCCGGCAAAAATCCGCGCATAGGCACCATCCACTTCGACGAGTGGCTGCGCAGTTCGGCGAAACAGATGTGATGCGGCGCAAAACCCCGAAAGCAATATCGTCAGGATGAGCCGATGAACGACAGCATACAGCGCACTGAAGCCTCCCGCCGCGACGTCATCTTGGGCGGTCTGGTGGCAACAGCCGCCGGATTGCCGCTCCCGACTTTCGCGCAGGCGAATCCGGGCACTCTCACCTCTCAAGCCAGCACAGGACCGATCACGATGAGCACAATCACAACCAAGGACGGCGTCGAGATTTTCTACAAGGACTGGGGCCAAGGACAGCCGCTCGTGTTTAGCCACGGCTGGCCGCTATCGGCCGATGACTGGGACACCCAGATGCTGTTCTTTGCCGGAAAGGGCTTTCGCGTCATTGCGCATGATCGTCGTGGCCATGGCCGGTCCAGCCAGGTCAGCGATGGCCACGACATGGATCACTACGCCGCCGATCTCGCTGCGCTGACCTCGTATCTCGATCTGAGAAATGCAGTTCACATCGGTCATTCTACCGGTGGTGGTGAAGTGACGCGCTATGTGGCGCGGCATGGTGAGGGCCGGGTCGCGAAGGCTGTCCTGATCAACGCGGTGCCGCCGATCATGGTGAAAACACCGGCAAATCCCAATGGCCTGCCGAAAGAGGTGTTCGATGGATTGCAGGCTCAACTCGCGGCAAACCGCTCGGCCTTCTATCGGGCTCTGCCGGAAGGACCCTTCTACGGCTACAACCGGCCTGGCGCCAAGCCCTCGGAAGCCAACATCGCGAATTGGTGGCGTCAGGGCATGATGGGAAGTGCGAAGGCGCATTACGACGGTGTCGTCGCCTTCTCGCAAACCGACTTTACCGACGATCTGAAAAAGATCTCCGTCCCGGTGCTGGTGATGCACAGCGAGGACGATCAGATCGTGCCCTATGGCGCGGCCGGACCGCTGTCGGCCAAGCTTCTGAAGAACGGCACGCTGAAGACCTACAAGGATCTGCCGCACGGCATGCCGACCACTCATGCCGACACGATCAACGCCGATCTGCTCGCGTTCATCAAGTCTTGAGGACAAACGCATGTGGGCCCGCCTCGGGGTCCACATGCATCTTTCCGGGACAGTCGAACGGATGTTCGCGGTTAGAATCGGACGGACGCGCGACAACGCGACGCCGGAGTGGCCGCTGTTGGCGCCATTCCGAAGGAATTTGGGCCGATAGCGAGCGTAACCGGCCCGGACATTCTCTTCCTCTTCTGCTCCCGGCCATCGCCAGCCGCGGCAACGTGCAGCACCATTGATCCAGATCAGGGAGTAAACTCCTCCGAGCGCCAAACACTAAGCTGCTGAAGAGGAGCGTATGCCAAACATCGTCGCCGCAACCGACTTTTCGACCCGATCGCAACGTGCGTTCCGGCGCGCGGGGCAACTGGCGCGCCAGATTGGCGCCGAACTGACGCTGGTCCATGTGGTCGACGACGACCAGCCGGCCGCGATGGTGGCGTCCGAACAGCGGGAAGCGGGCAAGTTCCTGGACGAGCAGATTGAAACGCTGGACGAGCTGCGCGGCCTGCCTTGCCGGGCGTTGCTGACGATGGGAGAGCCTTTCGACGGCATCCTTCGTGCCGCGGAGACGGCGAGTGCCGACCTCATCGTAATGGGCTCGCACCGCAAACAGATCCTGCGCGACATCTTCGTCGGCACCACGATCGAGCGCGTCATTCGCGCCGGGCCCTATCCGGTCTTGATGGTCAATGCGGATCCCGGGCAGCCTTATCGTTCCGTAATGGCCGGCATCGATATGTCCGAGCCGTCCGCTCACGCGCTGAAAACGGCGATAGGCCTCGGGCTGGTAAATGATAGAAGTCTGACGGTCGTGCATGCCTTCATCGCTGTGGCGGCAGGAAAGCTTTACGTCGCGAATGCCCGACGCGATCAGATCGACGATTACATTGCCAGCGAGCGCCACGTGGCCAGCGAAGCCCTCTTCGCATTCCTGAAGGAGCAGGGCCTCGGCAACGCTCAGTGGTCATACCGGATCGAGGAGGGCGATGCGCCGGCGGTGATTTCGCGGGCGGTGAACGAGACCGGTTCCGATCTTGTGGTGATCGGCACGCACGGGCGCTCGGGCATCGTCAAATTGCTGATCGGCAGCGTTGCCGAACAGGTGCTGCGCAATCTCGATGTCGATATCCTGGCCGTGCCGCCGCGTCGATAAAATCAGGCAGGGTTCGGTGCGGTTCTGACCGCGTCAGTCCAGAACCTCGGTGCATAACGGCGCATTCCGGGAACCTCACCTCCCGGTCCTCATTGTAGCGACATGGAGAATGACCATGTCCTACGCGAAATTTGCGGCGATGATCGCGGTCTCGACCGTGGTGATGTTCGGGCTGATGTATCTCAACACTTATGCCCTCGATCATGTCTGGTATAGCCAGACGCGGACCTGGATGGCGCTGGTCATGGGCGCGGCGATGGCCGCCATTATGCTCGGCTTTATGTGGGGCATGTACCGGAATCGTGCCGTCAATGCTGGCATAGTAATCGCCGCCGCCGTTGTCTTTGCCGCCGCGCTGTATCTTGTTCGCAGCCAGGACACGGTCGGCGACGTGGCCTACATGAAGGCGATGATCCCGCATCATTCGATCGCGGTGCTGACCAGCGAGCGGGCCAATATTCGCGATCCGAGAGTAAGAACGCTCGCCGATCAGATCATCGAAGCGCAGGTTCGCGAAATCGCCGAGATGAAGCAACTCATCGCTGATCTGGACCGCAATCCGGCACCCGACAGCGCCCCGGTGCTGTCACCGCGAAATCCGGCGCGGTGAGGATTCCGTGAGCGCGTGTGAGGCGGGCTGCCGCGCCGGCATGCCTCAGGTCCGCGGCGGGCGCCGCCGCTCGCTGAACCACGGCCGGTATTCCGTCATCTTGGCGCGCTGGCCCTGCGGGGCTCTCCGCTTGCAGGTTGCGAATTCCTCGCTGCCTTCCTTCGCGCCCCAGCGCAGTTCAACGCAATCGTTGACGTTGTAGGCCATTTCCAGATCGGTAACGCGGTCGATCACATCCTTCAACGTCAGGGTCCATTGCGAGCCGTCGGTGCGCGGATAGGAGAATTTGCGCGCGGCAAGCTCCTGCGCGAGCACCCCCTGCAATTCGGCTTTCACCTGCTCGGGGCTCTTGTCCTTCGGCATCGCATAGCGTTCGGGACGGCGCGCGACGCGGTCCGGAAAATTGCGGACCACATCCATTGCGATCAGCAGCCGCAGGTCGCGCGACGGTGTGGCGAAGTCTTCCCATGCGCCGGTGGTCTCGAAGATCGCCGCACCGTCCGGCATCGAGGCGTCGCCCTTGCCGCTGAGCTGATATTTGCGGCCGTTCTCCACCGAGGTGACGCGGGCTCTCACCTGCTCGTCGAGCGAGGTGATGGCCTCCCGCATCGCCCGCAGCGGGTCGAGCGGGTTGGGCGACATCACGTCGTCCATCTTGTCGTAAAAGCTCTCGACCGACAGCTTGGTCTGCTCCAGCGAGAAGTCCGAATAATTCGGGTTCTTGGAAATCTCCGCCACGGTGAGACGGCGCAGGCTTCCGTTCTTGTCGCGCACGATCGGGCGGAACCGCTTGAAGCCCGGATCGCCGAGCGCAGGATCCTGCGCGAACAGGAAATTGCCGCGCCAGAACCGCTTGCGCGCGACCGTGCCATCGGGCTGTGCGTCAACCGCAAGGAATACGCCGGCATTGCCCTCGGTTTGCGGCACGCGCTTGGCGATGATCAGGAGGTGCCCGTAAGGATCGGCATAGACGGTGCCGGGACGCAGATGATCCTCTGACAGCGGTACGGTGTAGAAGTCAGAGCCTTCGTGGGCCGCAAGTGTGCGTCCTGCACCGGAATGCACGCCGTCGGCGACGCTGAACTGGATATAGTGACCGAAGCCAAGTGCAAGAGAAGTCGGCCGTGGCGGACGCACCGGTGCGGCCGGTTTCGCAACAGGTGCAGCACCGCCGGACGGCGGCGGGACGGCAAAGCCCGGCGTTGCGCGCACTGCGGTCTTCTGCTGTGCCGGCTTGGCGTCGGGCTTTTGCGCGGATGGCTGCTGCGGCTTGAAGAGATCGAAGAGGTTCCCGGATGGCCGCGATGCGCCAGCGGACGCTTGTGCGTCCTCGGCGGCGACGATGTCCTCCGGCGCCTCAGGCCGCGGTTCTTCCTTCTCGATATTCCACCAGACCGGGCAGCGTGGCGGGTTGCCGCCGCCGCCGCGCGTGCATTTCGCATAGCCATAGGGCAGGCCCATCTTGAACGCGAAATAGGCGCGCAGGAAATACGGAAGGTCGGCGCAGTCCGGCCGGATGTAGAGATTGATGGAATCTTCGCGCAGGCCGAGATGATTATGCAGCACGTTGCGCGCGGGATCGCGCAGCACGACATGCAGCGCCGGCCAGGACGGCGAGGTGTCGAGCGGCGCCTCGAACAGCTTTTCGATCCAGGCGGAGTAGAGATTTTCGGTCTCGCGATTCCACGAATTGCGGATCGGCCAGACGCTGGTCTTCGAGCCTGCAGGCCGCGGCGGTTGTTTTGCAGCTACCGGTATTTCGCGTGTGACGGTGCGGCATGCGTCCGGCGCGTTGGGGCGGGTCAGCTGCGCCTGCCATTTGCCGGCTGCCGGAGACGCGACCTCGGCCAGCCAGAAATAGGGCGGACCGCCACGCCGCTCGCGCGAGGTCACCGCGACCTTTCCGTTTGGTCCGACCAGCGAGAGCTCGCCATCGAGCGGCTTTTCGCTGGCGACGATGATGCGCAAGGGCGCGCCGGACCAGGGCGCCAGCGGGGAGGGCAGCACCGCAATCTCGGTTGCCTCGTCGCAGGCTGTAGATTGAGCCTGCGCCTGCGCACTTGCGACCGGAATAAAGCTTGCGAGACATGCGCCTGCGACCGCCGCTGCAGCCGCAAAAAACCGGTATGATCGAATCACGGACTTGCTCCTCGATCCCAAGCCTTCCGGTATTGGAAGGCTTTGGCGGAATCTTGGCAAGCCTCGCATTTCGGCCAATTGTTCCGGAGACAATAAGAGGTTCCGCCATGCAGGCCATGGTTCTCCATGCCATCGGAAAGCCGCTGACCCTGATTGAGCGGCCGACCCCGCGGCCGGGCGCAGGCGAGGTGCTGGTCCAGGTCGAGGCCTGCGCCGTCTGCCGCACCGATCTGCACGTCGTCGATGGAGAATTGCCGGATCCGAAATTGCCGATCGTGCCGGGCCACGAGATCGTCGGCATCGTCGAGCAATGCGGCGAGGGCGTCGGCGCGCCTGCGGCCGGCACCCGCGTCGGCATCCCATGGCTCGGCCATACCTGCGGGCATTGCAGCTACTGCGCGGCGGACCAGGAAAATCTCTGCGACGACGCGGTCTTCACCGGCTATCAGCGCGATGGCGGCTTTGCCACGCATGTGGTGGCGGACGCGGCCTTCGCGTTCCCGCTGACGGCGTTCGACGATCCGGTCGCAGCGGCGCCCTTGATGTGCGCTGGGCTGATCGGCTGGCGTTCGCTGCGCATGGCGGGTGAGGGGCGCCGCATCGGGCTCTACGGTTTCGGGGCCGCGGCGCACATCATTGCGCAGGTCTGTCGCTGGCAGGGCCGCGAGGTCTATGCCTTCACCCGGGCCGGTGACATTGCGGCGCAATCGCTCGCGCTCTCACTCGGCGCGCATTGGGCCGGCGCCTCCGACGAACTGCCGCCGGAGCCGCTCGATGCCGCGATCGTCTTCGCGCCGCTGGGGCCGCTGGTGCCGCAGGCGCTGAAGGCGGTGCGCAAGGGCGGCCGCGTGGTCTGTGGCGGCATCTACATGACCGACATTCCGCAATTCCCGTATCACCTATTGTGGGAGGAGCGGCAGATCGTGTCGGTCGCCAATCTCACGCGACAGGATGCGACGGAATTTCTGGAGATCGCACCGCTGGCCGGCGTGAAGACCACGACCACAATCTATTCACTCGCGCGCGCCAACGAAGCGCTCGCCGATCTGAAGGCGGGAAGGTTCGCGGGCGCAGCGGTGCTGGTGCCGTAACGGTTGCGCCGTTACTCGACGCCCTTGATCCCCGTCGTCTCGATCAGCTTCTTCTTGTAGGCCAGATCCTCGGCGATGAACTTGGCGAAGGCATCCGGGGTGCTCGCCACCGGCTCGAAGGCCAGCGTCTGCAGCCGCTTCTGGAATTCCGGCTGAGTGAATACCTGCGCCACGTCCTTCTGGATCTTGTCGATCACCGGCTTTGGCGTCCCTGCGGTCGCGAACAGCCCGAACCAGCTCTGCGGGTCGATGTCGGGGAACCCCGCTTCCTTCAGGGTCGGCACATCCGGCAATTCCTTCTGCCGCTCCTTCTTGGAGATCGCGATGGCTTTCAGCTTGCCGGCCTTGATATGGCCTGCGGTGACCGACCAGCCGCCGAGCGTCATCTGCACGTCGCCAGCGAGCGTCGCGGTGATGGCGGGCGCGATGCCGCGATAGGGAATCTGCATCAGTTCGGCTCCGGCCTGCGCGCGCAGCATTTCGAACAGCAGATGCGGCTGGCTGCCGACGCCGTAGGAGCCGTAATTCAGCGCGCCCTTCTTTTCCTTCGAGAGCGCGACCAGTTCCTTCAACGAATTGGCCTGAACCGAGGGATGCAGCACCACCAACTGATTGAGTTCGATCAGCTGCGTGATCGGGGCGAAGTCCTTCACCGGATCGAACTTGGCATTCGGGAACAGGAATGGGTTGCTGGTGATGGAGGAGTCGCTGGTCAGGAACAGCGTGTAACCGTCGGCCGGCGCACGGGCGACGAATTCGCCGCCGATCATGGTCGAGGCGCCCGGCTTGTTCTCGATGATGACCGGCTGTTTCCAGATCTGCGACAGGCCCTCGCCCAAGGCGCGCGCCATGCCGTCGACGCCGCCGCCGGCCGGATACGGCACGACAATGCGCACCAGCCGGTCGGGGAAGTCCTGCGCCGAGGCGGGCGCAATCAGCGATGCACCTGCAACCACAAGTGCCGCGGTCAGTCTGGACAGGATCGTCATCGTCTCACTCCTCGAATATGAGCGCGACGCCGCCGGCCTGTTCGGCGGGAACGACGAGGCGACCAATCGCTTCGCTGAAGGCGAAGCCATGATCCAGAAGCCGCGTTCGCTGTGCCGCGAGCTCGGACGTGCGAAAGCTCACCGCGGCGATGCCGGGAACCGGCGGAAACAGTGTGCCCGGCAGCAGTGCGGATGCGTGCCTGACGTCGACAATGGTCAGCCGGGTGCCGAGCGGGAAGTGGAAATTGACCGAGCCCTCGTGCGCAACCGGGCTGAGCCCGGTATAGCGGCGGTATTTCTCGGCAAAAGCTTCCAGCGCGTCGGTGACGACCACGGTGCGGTGCAGGCTGGTGCAGCCGTTCGGATGGCGGATGTAGCGCGGCTGGTAGATGTATTGCGGCGTCAGGTGTTGCGCCGCCTGGATATAACCTTCCGGCGATTGCTCGGGCGCGAACTGGATGCGCGCAAATTTCGCCGTGCGTACGCCGTCCGGCGCATCAATCTCGCGCTGCAGCGGGATTACGCCCGAGGTGGCGATGCCCTCGCCCTGCAGCCGCTTCTCGACCGCATGCGGATCTTCGGTATTGAAGCAGATGATATGCGCGCCCTGATGGCGCTTCAGGAAATTGGTGATGCGGGCCGCCGGCCGTGCGGGGTCTTCGCTGGCGAGGATTTCGAGATAGTCGCTTGCGAACATCACGCAGCGGTTGCCCGAGCCTTGCGGCTGCACGGCTTCGCCCGGCTTCCAGGCGGCTGAATGCGGCGAGTAGGGCGTCAGCTGGAAGCCCATCGCCTCGAAGCGGCGGACGGTGTCGGCCAGATCGCGTACGGCCATGCCGACGTGATTGATGTTGTCGATATCGGGCACGGACGACGCCGAAAGCTTGATGAAAATGGAAACGATACGCTGCACCGCACCGTAGGATGCGCGTCAGTCAGCCGCAAGCCATGCGGTACGCAGGCCAACTTATCAATGGCATGGTTTTTCTTATGAATGAGCGGGTCCGTTGGCCGCAACTTCTGATAGGGTTGCAGTCAGGTCATCGGCGGCGGGATGGGCGTTATAGCGATGAGCCTGCGCTACCGGCTTGCAATCCTCATGTTGGTCGCGCTTGTGCCGCCGCTCGCGATCACAGCCTACAACACGCTGCGCTGGCAGCATTTCATCGAGCGGGATTCCCGCGAAGAGGCGCTTGCGGCGGCGCGTCTGGTGGCGGCCGAACTTGCGCAGATCGTCGAAGGCAGCCGCCAGCTCATGACCGCGATGGGGCGGCACCCGGCGGTGCCGGACAATGCGGCCGAATGCGTCTCCTATTTCAAGTCGGTGATTGCGGGCCTGCCGGCCTATCGTGAGGCCGCGGTGATCGATCCGGAGGGCAAGTTCGTCTGCTCCACGATCGATATTCCACCCGCGCTCGATGTGCGCGACCGATTGTATTTCGACGGACCGATCAAGACCGGAGAGCTGACGATCGGAACGCTGGTGCAGGGCCGCGTCACCAAATCGACCTCGATCCATATCTCCATGCCCTTCACCAAGGGCGACGGGGTCAATCGCGGCGTGATCGTGCTGATCCTCAATCCGGAATATGTGGCGCAGGATCTGTCCGCGCGGGCGTGGCGCACCAACCATCGTGTCACCGTGATGGACCGCGAGGGGACCCTGGTCTTCACCATTCCAAAGCAAGGCGAAGAGGACGCGCGCGCGATCGCCAAGGCGGTTTATCCGGAGGCACGGATTTCCCGTGGCGGGATCGCGGAGGCGGCGGATGCGCGTGGCCGTCCGCAGATCGTCGGATATGCGCCGCTGGAAGAAGCGCCGAGCGGGCTGATCACCGCTGTCAGCGTCGACCGCGACGCGGCGCTGACCGAAGTCCGCCAGACCGCCTGGCGCAGCATCCTGTTCGGGCTGGCGGCGGTCGTCTTCGCGGTCGCCGGCACGATATGGGCGGCCAATGTTCTGATCCGGCGTCCGCTCCGGGCGATCGTTTCGGTCGTGAACCGCCGCGAGCGCGGAGAGACCGATGCAAGATTTCCCAATCTCGACCCGCGATCCGATCTCGGGCAGTTAAGCGCGGCGCTCGCGCGCATGTCGGATTCGATCGACGGACTGCTGGAACAGAAGACGTTCCTGCTGCGCGAATTGCAGCACCGCGTGATGAACAGCCTGAATCTTCTCTCTAGCGTGCTCGACCTGCAACGCCGGCACACGGCGGACCCCGATGCGCGCGACCAGCTCGCCCGCGCCCGTGACCGGGTGGTCTCGATCGGCAGCGTGTACCGGCAACTCTATCAGGCCGACCATGCCGGGCGGGTCGAATTCTCTGAGTTCCTGAAGAAGCTGTGTGAGGACAGTCAGAACGCCTATGGCGGCTATCGACACAAGATCGAGGTCGACGTCGAGCCGCTGCAGATATCCGGCAGCAAGGCGGTGGCGCTCGCGGTGCTGACGCACGAACTGATCACCAATGTGATGAAGCATGCCTACGCGGCCGACGAATCCGGGCCGATCTTCGTCAGCCTGAAGAAAGCCGCCAACGGCTCCTGGGAATTGCGGTTTTCCGACCGCGGCAAGGGCCTGCCTTCGGATTTCGATCCTTCGAAATCGAAGTCGCTCGGCGTCAAGGTGATCCAGGGAACCGCCAAGCAGCTCGGCGGCTCGGTCGAGATTGTGCGGCTTCCCAAGGGAACCGAGTTCCTGATCCGCCTGCCGCCGCAGATCGGGGATTAGGTATGCTTCATCTTACCCTCCCCCTTGTCGGGAGGGTCGATCGACGCAGGCAAGTTTACGCAGTCTGCGCAAGCTAGACTGCGAGCGATAGCGAAGGAGATCGGGGTGGGGGTAGCGGCAAATCGCGGCGGTTACCCCCACCCCGGCTCGTTCGCTGCGCTTCACTTCGCCGACCCTCCCACAAGGGCGAGGGTGAAGAGCTGGACAGCCCGCAAACCGGCTTGTGTCCGGCCCACTTGCCCGCGTAACCTCACCGGCAAGAAACAAGAAAGACCTGCCAACCGGCGGGTATCCCAGGGAGAACGTCCGATGAAAGTGCGATTGCTCGCATCAATGCTCGTTGCCGGCTTTGCCACTGCGACGGCGGCGCAGGCCGCCGAGCTGAAGATGATGACCGGACCTCAGGGCGGAGTGTGGATTCCGTTAGGTGGTCAGCTCAAGGATATGTGGGAGAAAGCGGTCGGCGGCCTGTCAGTGCAGGCGCTGCCCGGCGCCGGCATCGCCAATGTGCGCGGCGTGCAGGAAGGCAAGGCCGATGTCGGTTTCGGCAATTCGATTTCCACGGTCGATGCGATCAAGGGCAACCCGCCCTTCAATAAGCCGCATGACAATGTGTGCAATGTCGCAACCCTCTATCCGCAATATTTCCAGGTCGTGGTGCTTGCCGATGCGGGCGTGAATTCGCCGAAGGATCTCAAGGGCAAGGGCGTGACCACGCAGCAGCGCGGCAATACCGGCGAGGCAATCACCGGCCATATGCTGAAGGTGGCGGGGCTCGGATACAACGACGTGAAGATGAGCTTCGTCTCGTATACCGACTCGGTCACGCAGATGAAGGACGGCAACGCGGTCGCCTTTGCGCTCGGAACCACCATTCCGTCCGGTGCGGTGATGGATCTCGCCGCCGCACGGGACATCAAGCTGCTCGATCTGTCCGCCATGTATGATGACATGCGCAAGATCAATCCGGGCTACACGCTGGTGACCGTGCCGAAGGGCACCTATCCGAAGCAGGATCAGGACGTGAAGGTGATCGGCTATGCCACGCATATCGTGGCGTCCTGCAAGCTGCCGGAGGAGATGGTCTACAACATGACCAAGGCGATGGCGGCGAACGTCTCGAACATGGCCGCCGTCAACAAGGCGATGGCGGGTCTCACGCCGAAGGCGATGGCCGAGGATATCGGCGTCCCGTTCCATCCGGGCGCCGCAAAATTCTACAAGGAAGCCGGCGTCGATCTGAAAATGTGAGTGTAACCCGGCCGACGGCGACGCCGGCCGGGTTCAAGCTCGCTTTGGTGTAACGGAAAAGCCGTTTGCGCGAGCGCGGATAGGGGCGTTGTTCATGAAGCTCGAATGGAGCCGCGCCAGTGTCATGCGCGTGGTGACGACCATCGTCGCGGTCGCGATGGTGCTTTACCATGTCAACGCGATCATCTATGGCACGCCGGAAGCGATCCTGTTCCGTGGCACCCATCTTCTGTTCGCGCTGGCGCTGACCTTCCTGATCTTCCGCACCCACGGCACCCAGAACTTTTCGCCAACCCCGCTCGACTTTGCATTGCTGGCGCTCGGGGCGGCGCCGATCCTCTATCTGTTCTTCTACTACGAATACATCGTCACCCGGATTTTCTATATCGACGATCTGTTCACGGCCGATATCGTCTTCGGCGTGATCCTAACGGCGGTGGTGCTGGAAGGCACGCGGCGGGTGATCGGTTGGGCGCTGCCGATCACGGCGCTGGCGTTTCTGATCTACGGCCTGTTCATCGCCAAGCTCGAATGGATGCGGCTGCTCGATCAGCTGTTCATGACCACCGAAGGGATTTTCGGCATCCCGCTGTCGGTCTCCGCATCCTATGTGCTGATCTTCGTGCTGTTCGGCGCCTTCATGGAGCGCACCGGGACTGGCCAGCTGTTCATGGATTTTGCCATGTCGCTGACCGGGCACACCGCCGGCGGACCGGGCAAGGTGTCGGTGATGTCGTCCAGCCTGTTCGGAACCATCTCCGGCAGCGCGGTCGCCAACGTCATGGTGGACGGGCCGATCGCGATTCCGCTGATGAAACGCTCCGGCTTCCCGCCCCATTTCGCCGCGGGCGTTGAGGCCACCGCATCCACCGGCGGCCAGATCATGCCGCCGATCATGGGCGCGGCCGCCTTCGTGATGGCGGAATTTCTGGCGGTCGGTTACGGGCAGGTGATCATCTGGGCGCTGCTGCCGGCGGTCTTGTATTACGTGGCCTGCTTCGCCGCCGTGCATTTCGAGGCCAAGCGCCGAGGCCTTGTCGGCCTGCCGCGCGCGGAGTTGCCGCGGTTCGGTCAGGTGATGCGCGACCGCGGCCACCTGTTCCTGCCGGTCATCATCATCCTGGTCGTGATGTATTCCGGCTATAGCGCGCCGCTCGCCGCGCTCTGTGGCACGGCTGCCTGTTTCCCGGCCGCGGCGCTACGCAAGACCACGCGCGAGGCGGTGACGCTGCGCAACATCCTCGACGCGATGGTCGAAGGCGCCCGCAACGCCGTGCCGGTGGCGCTGGCCTGTGCCTGCGCTGGGATCGTGATCGGTGTGGTGACGCTGTCCGGACTTGGCATCGTGTTCACGCAATTTGTCGCGACGCTCGCCGCCGACATGCTGGTGATCGCGCTGATCCTGACCATGCTGGCCGGTATCGTGCTCGGCATGGGCATGCCGACGACGCCGGCCTACATCATCATGACGGCGCTACTGGTGCCGGCGATCATCAAGCTCGGCGTGATTCCGCCGGCTGCGCATCTGTTCGCGCTTTATTTCGCGGTGCTGTCTGCGATCACGCCGCCGGTTGCGCTCGCCGTGTTCGCTGCCGCCGGCATCGCCAAGGCGGATTTGTGGGCCAGCGGATGGGCGGCGGTGAAGATCGGCGCCGCGGGCTTCATCGTGCCGTTCATGTTCGTGTTCCAGCCGGCTCTGCTGATGATCGGGTCGTGGCCCGAGATTATCGGCGCATTCGGAACGGCCGCCTGCGGCGTCCTGCTGTTTGCGGGCGGCCTGCACGGCTATTTCATCACCGCGGCCGGCTACTGGCAGCGGGTGCTGCTGTGCGCCGGTGGGCTGCTGCTGATCGAGCCGAATGTCGCGACCGATGCAGCGGGTGCGGTGCTTGCAGCCATCGTCATTCTGACGCAATGGTACGAGCGGCGGCAGTCGGCCGGCAAACCAGCCGACAGCGCGCCAGCCAAGCAATCCCCCTGAATGACAAGTCACCGTAACACATGAGCAAGAAGCGGCCTGAAGATCTCCGCAGCCATCGCTGGCTCGGCTTTAGCGATTTGCGTTCGTTCGGTCATCGCTCGCGGTTGCGGCAATTCGGCTACGACAAGGCCGACTGGGAGGGCAAGCCGGTCATCGGCATCATCAATACCTGGAGCGATCTGAACGCCTGTCACGCGCATCTGCGGTCGCGCGCGGATGACGTGAAGCGCGGTGTCTGGGAGGCGGGCGGCTTTCCGGTCGAACTTCCGGCGATGTCGCTGTCCGAACCGTTCATCAAGCCGACCACGATGCTCTATCGCAATTTCCTCGCGATGGAGACCGAGGAATTGCTGCGCTCGCACCCGATCGACGGTGCGGTGCTGATGGGCGGCTGTGACAAGACCACGCCGGCGCTGATCATGGGCGCGATCTCGATGGGCATTCCGTCGATCTACGTGCCCGCCGGTCCGATGCTGCGGGGCAACTGGCGCGGCCAGAAGCTCGGCTCGGGTTCCGATGTGTGGAAATACTGGGACGAGAAGCGCGCCGGCAACATCACCGACGACGACTGGAACGAGATCGAGGGCGGCATCGCGCGCTCGTTCGGCACCTGCATGGTGATGGGCACGGCCGCCACCATGATGTCGATCGCCGAAGCGATGGGGCTCGCATTGCCCGGCGCCTCGTCGATCCCGGCTGCGGATTCCAGTCATCCACGGATGTGTTCGGCAGTAGGGCGGCGCATCACCGAAATGGTGTGGGAAGACCTGACGCCTGCGAAGATCCTGTCGCCAGCGGCCTTCGACAACGCGATCAAGGTGCATATGGCGCTCGGCGGCTCGACCAACGCCATCGTACATGTGGTGGCGATGGCGCGGCGTGCCGGCATCGCGCTCGACATGGACCGGTTTGACACGATTTCGCGCGAAGTGCCGGTGATCGCCAATATCACGCCGTCCGGCCAATACCTGATGGAGGATTTCTATTATGCCGGCGGCCTGCGCGCGCTGATGGCGGAGTTGCGCGACCTGCTCGATCTGTCCTGCATCACGGTGACCGGCAGAACCCTCGGCGAGAATATCGCCGGAGCAAAAGTGCATCTGCCGGAGGTGATCCATCCGCTGTCCGATCCGATCTATGAGGGCGGCGCCACCGCGGTGCTGACCGGCAATCTTGCGCCGAATGGCTGCGTTATGAAGCCGTCGGCGGCGGACCAGCGTCTTACGCAGCATCGCGGCAAGGTGATCGCATTCGAGGACTACAACCACATGATGCGCGAGATCGAGCGCGACGATCTCGAAGTCACCGCCGATCATATTCTGGTGCTCAAGCATGCGGGTCCGAAGGGCGGCCCGGGCATGCCGGAATGGGGCATGCTGCCGATTCCGAAAAAGCTGGTGAAGCAGGGCGTGCGCGACATGCTGCGGATTTCGGATGCGCGCATGAGTGGTACCAGCTACGGCGCCTGCATTCTCCATGTCGCGCCGGAAAGCTTCGTCGGCGGGCCGCTCGCCTTCGTGCAGACCGGCGACGAGATCGAGGTCGACGTCAAGAACCGCCGCATCCACCTGCATGTCAGCGACGAGGAGCTGGCTCGGCGGAAGAGCGCATGGACACCGCCGAAGCCGCATTACACACGCGGTTATGGCGCGATGTTCGCGCAGCATATCGGTCAGGCCGATCAGGGCTGCGATTTCGACTTTCTGCTCGCAGGCGAAAAGACCCCGGAGCCGGAGATCCACTGATCTATCTGCGGCGCAAAGCTGATTGCTGTACGCTCCGCCGCATAGACAGATCGAGCGTCAACCGGTCTGGCCCGGCCGTGCCGGCATCGCCTGCACATACCATTCGAGCGCCAGATTGGTCGGCACATGCGGCTTGTCCTCCGCCTTACGGCGAAGGCGATAGAATTCGAGCGCAGAGCGCGCGGTGGCGAGTTGCAGCCGGTCGAATTGAGAGAGCGCGTCGCTCAGATCCATCGGCGAAAGCCTGCGATCGGACGATGGCATCATCAGGATGGCGCGGGCCGTAGCGCGGCAACATTTCGCGGCGCGCGCCAGGATCAGGATCAGGTCGGTCGAGCGGTCCAGCAGCGCCCGTTCAACAAGCTCGATCTCGAAGTCGCCGAGAGACGCCAGCGCAACCGTTGCGCGCTCGAAGTCATCGGCATTCGCATAGGCGTGCAGATCGGCTTCGCTGAATTGTCCGGTACGATGCAGGCGCTTGATGCGCGCGACGGCGCGGGCGTGATCGCGAGAAGTGCTGCGCACGTTATCGCCGATGCTCGACGACACATCGGCGATGGTCGCATCGATCACATCGGCGAGTTGCGGATTAGCTTCGATGAGCCGCGCCCGCACTTCGGCCGAAGCGCTGTCCAGCAGCTTCACAAAATGATGCCGCGGAATATCGCGGCGACAGCCGACATAGCGGGCAAGACCCTCGTCATGCGCGGCCTTGCTGACGAGTTTGCCAAAGCCGCTGTCTGAGAAGCGCGCGCCGGCATTGCGCGCGACCAACTGGATGACGCGGCTGTTGCCGCGCTCGATCAGAACGTCCGTCACCGGCTCGCTGAGGCTTTCACGCTGGGTGATCGCCTGAAGGTGCCCCTGGCTCTTGGTGCTTGCATTCTCGATCAGATCGGTTTCCGTCAGTTGCTGCGAGCGCATCAGCATCGGGGCGGCGACCGCGATCGAATCGTCGAAAGCGAGTGTGCGCACCACCTTCTGCGGCGCGTCGGGCCGCCCGGACAGGCGGCGGGACAACTGAGCCTTGGCGTTGACCTCGATCGTGTCGATCAAAACCATCAGGATATCGTCGAACAGCGCGAGTTGCTCGTCCGTGTGGCGGCCAGATCCAGCCAGGAACAGGTCGGTCATGCGCGTGAGGGCATCGAGCCGCATCGCGGGCGAACCCGTTGAGATCGCTCGTTCGAGATCCTGAATGAGAGAGGGGGTTTCGGACATGACATTCCGTTTTGCTTGCGAGGGGCAGGTTTCCGGCGGTCTGCGGCTTATCTGTCATAAGCATACGCGCAATGCTTGAATGGTTTTTGCCCCGATTGCATTGTGTGTGATTAAAATTTTCGGCAAAGGCGATGCAGTCGCGCGGCAGATGCAATCTGCCCGGAAATCCACACGAAGCGCGTGTTCAAAATCCATGTCCGACGATATTCCCTTCGACAAGAGCTTCGACCTCGAAACCGGCATCGTGAAGGAGATTGCGCCTCTGGTACGAGCCGTCTGCGTGGGCAATGCCGGCCCCTTCACCTTCAAGGGTACGGTCACCTACATCGTCGGACGCGGTAAGGTTGCGGTCATCGATCCCGGTCCGGACGACGACCGCCATGTCGGCGTGTTGCTCGATGCGCTACGAGGAGAAACCGTTAGCCATATTGTGCTGACACATACCCATCGCGACCATTCGCCGGCGGCAGCGGCGCTGAAGGCCAAGACCGGCGCGCCAACCTTCGGAGAGGGGCCGCATCGCGTCTCGCGCCCGCTGCATATCGGTGAAATCAACCCGCTCGACGCTGCCGGTGATACAGATTTCCGCCCCGATTGCAAACTCTCCGACGGCGACGTGATCGAAGGCGCGGGTTGGACGCTGGAGGCGATCACGACGCCCGGCCATTGCGCCAATCACATGGCTTATGCGCTCAAGGAAACCAACGCGCTGTTTTCCGGCGACCATGTCATGGGCTGGTCGACCTCGATCGTTGCGCCGCCGGACGGCGCCATGAGCGACTACATGAATTCGCTCACCAAGATCGCGAAGCGGCCGGAGACGATCTATTTTCCGGGCCACGGCAACATCATTCGTGACGCACCGCGCTTCGTTCAGAGCTATATCCGCCACCGGCTCGGGCGCGAGGAATCGATCCTGCACCGGCTCGCGAAGGGGGCGGCCGATATTCCGACCCTGGTGCGTGCGATCTATATCGGGATTGATCCGCGGTTGATCGGCGCTGCCGGCCTATCGGTACTGGCGCATCTGGAAGACCTGGTCGCGCGCGGCAAAGTCGTGACCGAGGGCGTGCCCTCGATCGCGGGGCATTATCGCTTGGCCTGAGGCGTGCCCTGTTTGGATTTGGGCGCCGGCGCCGGCGCTTTCTCCTTGGGCGCGGGGCGGCGGCGCTCCTCGCGCTCGAGCTCGGCGTCGACATTCTGTTCGAGGGTGTTGAGAAAAGCGCGAATCCGTGAGGCGTTGCTGCCCAGATCGGGGAAGCCGTAACGCGATGACGATCGCATATCCACGCGCGAGCTTTCGTCGACGCCGCGCACGCGGATCACGATGTCGTCGCGAAAGCCCATGATCGGGGTTCGCGCCACCGCCTCGATCCGGCCGTCGCGGCGATTGGGTTGCGGTCCGCGGGCGTCCAGCACCAGCCAGCGCCGCTTGTTCACCAGGGCGAGCGCCTGGTCATAGGCGGTTTTCGCAGGCACCGACAATTCCAGCGGCGTCACCTCGGGATAGGCCTCGCGCTGCTGCTCGGCGGCATAGAGGCCGGCATATTGCGCCGGATTGGTTGCACGCGATCGTAATCTGCGCACGGCATCGAAGGCCGGAGGATCCAGAACGTCGGTGGTGATGTCGTAGATCGGCGGCAGCGTGTAGGCCTTGGTGCCAAGATAGGCCGGATAGGCGAGAAGCGCCGCCCCGATGAAAATTGCGGTGACGGCATAGCCAAGGCCGCCAAGTCCGAGCCGCCAGATCGTGACGAAGGAACCGAGCGCCAGCAGGATGGCAAGCGCGGCGAAGGCGAGCGCACCGCCGACGGTCACCACGCCGGGCATCACTTCGAGCAGGCCGGCGCGGACAATGATGATGGCGATCAGGGTCGCGACCACGGAAAACAGCGCCAGACGCCGCGACCAGACCGCAAGCTTGGAATTCGGTTCGTCGGGAAGCCGGCGGCGCGCCATTGGATGTCCGTGTCCTGCGCGGAGAGGGGTCTCAATTCAGCATGATTCTATCCGAAAACCGGTGACCGCTTTTCGAGGATCGTGCTGGCGTTAGTCCGCGCAGATGCGTTTCAAGGCTCTCCACTCGGCCGCGTCAAGCAGGGTTGCGCCACCACTTTGCGGCGTGGCGATGGCATTGATGCGCGCCACCCGATCGGGGGTGGCCGGATGGTCGAGAAAGATCGATCCTGAGCGGGTTTTTCCTGCAATTCGGGCCAGGAACCGGCCGAGCGCGCGCGGATCGCCGCCCGCGGCCTGAATGGTGCGCACGGCATATTCGTCGGCCCGGCTTTCGGCGCCGCGCGAATAGGCCGATTTGAGCAGCGATTCGCTGGCCAGCACCACGGCGCCGCCGCCGACGAAATCGCCAAGCAGGATACCAAAAATCAGCGACAGCCCGGTGGCCTGAAGAATGGCGCGGGTGCCGTCGCGATTGGCCACATGGCCGAGCTCATGGGCGATGACGCCGGCGACCTCGTCCACCGTCTCGGCCTGGTCGATCAGTCCCTTGAACACATAGATATGGCCGCCGGGCAGGGCGATGGCATTGGCCTCATTGCGCCGGATCACTGCCGCATGGAGCGGGAGGCGCAGTCCGGCGGCCGCCTGCAACCGCGTCATCAGCTTTTCGAAAGCGTCGCGTCCGGCCTGTTCCGCAGCCGCGCTTCCGCATTCGAAGGGGCGGTTGCCGGTTCCCTTGTCGAGCATCGCACGCACCTGGGTATCGGCGGCGCTGCCCAGCCGCCGCTCGATGCCTTGCGGCACCAGCGGCGCGAGCCGGTCGGCGATCGCCGGGAGCCCGTAAACCGCGACGGCAAACAAAGATGCAGCCGCAAGGAAACTGAGCACGATCGCCTGCCGCCGGTCCTTGCGCGCGCTGGCCCCGGTGCGGTCGATGTCGGGGCAGGCGAGGTCGATCGCATGGGCCATGTCGTGGTTGGCAATTTCGAGCCGCGCAAGTCTTTCGGATTTGCGCAAGGCAATGCGGAAGATATGCGCAGGGGCGGACAAATGTTTCAGCCGGGGATAAGGCCATTGGTCGATCAGATCGCCGGCCCGGTCGAAAATCACCACGGCCCGCTCGTTCAGTTCGATGGTCACGTCATGGCGGGCCGAGGTGACACCGTCGAAGTAAACCGCCGCGCTTGTCATTCCCACTGCGACGGACACGGTCATATGCCACCGAGATTGAGAACGTCGGCGATGCCCTCGCCGAGCGGCGAACTGGCATCGCCAGCCGCC
The DNA here is from genome assembly GCA_023430245.1 of Pseudomonadota bacterium. Classification (GTDB taxonomy): domain Bacteria; phylum Pseudomonadota; class Alphaproteobacteria; order Rhizobiales; family Xanthobacteraceae; genus Pseudorhodoplanes. The sequence continues at coordinate 1,463 of JAEZBA010000159.1, read as the reverse complement.
TTCACCTGAGCGATCGGCCGCGTATCGGACAACTCGATCGAACCGGCTGTCAGCCGCCAGACCGAAAGAGTGACCGTCGCGTTGTAGAGCGTGATCAGACCCAGCATGAACACAACGTAGGTACCAACCATCATCGCCACTGTGACGAATTCGGTCAGCATCGAGCCACTCTCGAAAAACGCTCCTAGTACGATCAGTCCGAAGAAAACCCCGACCAGGAGCACGACGATGAAGGCGATGAGAAAGCCGATGAAGCGCAGATAGGCGACATACACATCGCGCGTGCGCAGATGAGACGTTGCGACGATTTCGCCGAAGCGGATGCCGTTGATCCACCAGCGCATGACCATGGCGTGGAAGGCCGGCAATATCAGCGCCACCAGCAAAAGGGTGACGGCCAAGGCCACGATCGCGAAGCCGAACTGGCCGAGAAAGCCGGGACTTGCCTTTTCCGCCCGGCCGATCACGTCGCCGCCGCCGCGCAAGGCCGCCATGACCGCCGACCACTGGATCGAGAGCAGCGCGGTGGCCGTTGCCAGCAGCGGAATGAGAACCGCGAGCCACATCAGGAAGCCGCGGATGAACAGGTGCCAGCCGGAGCCCACGAAACTGCCCTGCAGGTCGCCGTAAAACGTGTGGCGCATCTTGAAGCGCTCCAGCGCCGCGCGCGTGAACGGATAGGCGAAGCCGAGCGTCAGCGCCGTCCAGCCCCACCACCACACCGCGCAGATCGCATAGCGGATGGCGCTACCGGTCTGGTGGAAGCGCAGGCCGCGAAACACCGTGCGGGTCAGCCGGTAGCGGCGGGCGAGGTAGATGCCGTACTGGCTCAGGAAGGCGAGCAGCAGCACCGCGGAGGTGGATAGAAAATTACCGAACGCGCCGAGGTCGAGCACCGTGATGGTGAAGGCAGTGTAGATCGGCAGGATCAGCGCGATCGCGAACAGGAAACCTTGCAGCAATTCAAGCGCGGTGCCCGAATATTCCAGCGACTCACCCTCGATCTCGGTATTGGCCCACAGGAAGCGGCGGATATCGGTCGCAAGCCAGAACCGGTACAGCCCGAGCGTGACCATCAGCAGGATGGCACCGCGCACGACGATCCGCCAGTAATCCTTCTCCGGTCCGATGAAACGGATCGGGCGCGCTGCGCCGCTTGCCGCCCCGGCAACCGTGCCCGCATCCGCCAGTGTCATCGCTCACTCCGCCGCCACCGATCCTGGCAGGATGTAATCCCTGAAGCGTTCGCGCAATGCCGTTTTCAGGATCTTGCCGGTGGCGGTGTGCGGTATCTCGTCGACAAAAGCAACGTCGTCGGGCAGCCACCAATTGGCGACCTTGCCCCGCATGAAAGCAAGCAATTCGTCCTTTTCGACGTTCATATCCTTCTTCGGTACAACAATCAGCAGCGGCCGCTCATCCCATTTCGGATGGCGCACGCCGATCACGGCGGCCTCCGCGAC
>JAEZBA010000074.1 GCA_023430245.1 Pseudomonadota bacterium | reverse complement strand
GTCCCATACCATGCGCAACGGCCGCATACGCTTTCGCCGCATCCTGGAGGACGCGGGCGTGTTCGACTGCGTGCGGTTCGTGCATCCCGAGGTGCGGCAGGACGGCGCAAGCGTCGATACGATGGTGCATTCCAAGGTGATGGCGATCGACGACCGATGGCTGCGAATAGGCTCCGCCAATCTGAACAATCGGTCGATGGGCACGGACACCGAATGCGATATCGTGATCGAGGCAGGCAACGAGAACCAGCGAAGCGCGATCGGCGAACTCAGGAACAAGCTGCTTGGCGAGCATTGCGGCGCCACCACCCATGATGTCGCCGAATTGCTCGACGACGGCGGATCAATCACACAGGTCGCCGATATCCTGTCGCGGAACGGACATGCGCTGCGCCCGATCGACGACGGCGAACCCGACAGCACCGAACCGGCCTATATCGAGGCCATTGCCGATCCGCCGGTTCCGCTGTCGTGGCAATGGCTCAAGAGAGGCGTGTTCTCCGGGAATACGTGGAAGTTTGTCCTGGCGGGGTTCGTGGTGCTGGCATTGACGCTGGCCTGGAATGTGACGCCCTTGGCCGAATTGGCTGACGTGGATCAGTTGCAGGACTGGTCCGCAGATGTAGCGGAAACATCCTGGGCACCCTTTGCGGTGATCGCAGCCTTTATCGCCGGCGGGCTCGTGGCCTTTCCGGTGACGATACTGATCGCGGCAACGGCCGCGAGTTTCGGGCCCTGGACCGGCTTCGGCTACGCGCTCGTTGGCGCGCTTGCCAGCGCGATCCTCACCTATGGAATTGGAGCGGCGGTCGGCCGCGACGCCCTGAAAAGCGTGCTCGGCAATCGGCTGACCGACATTCGCAACAAGATCGCACGGCAGGGACTGATTGCGGTGGTCGCCATTCGGCTGGTGCCGATCGCTCCCTTCACCCTGGTCAATCTGGTCGCCGGCGCGAGCGGAATCAGGCTCTGGCATTACATTGTCGGTACGGCGCTCGGGCTGCTTCCCGGCCTGGTCGTGATGTCGCTGCTCGGCAGCCAGATCATGCGCCTGTTCACGTCGCCAAGCGCGACGGAAATTGTTATTGCCGCGCTGCTGTTTGCCGTCTGGATTGCGATGGTTTTCGGCCTCCAGGCCGCCGTATCGAAATATGGAAGCGCCTCTTGAGTGTCGAACGCCGGCGCGCCATCCGCGTGATGACCTGGAATATCCACGGTGCGCTCGGTCGCAATCCGCGCTTCGACCTGCAGAAGGTCGTGGCGCTGATCCTTCGTGCCGATCCCGACATTGTCGCGCTGCAGGAGGTGGATTCGCGGCGGCAAGCGGGGATCGACCCGTTCGTGATGCTGCAGGAGGCGCTTGGCCATTACGGGATCGGCGCGAAGTCGATCGTGACCGCGGACGGCGCCTATGGCCAGATGCTGATGAGCCGCTGGCCGCTTCACGATAGCGAGGTGCGCGATATCTCCTACGGCGAATTCGAGCCGCGGCGCGCCATCCGCGCCTGTATCGACACGCCGCAGGGGGCCCTGCACGTCGCAGCCACCCATCTTGGCCTCAGCATGCGCGAACGCCAGCGTCAGGTGCGGGTGCTGCTCGACATCATCGGCGACCACACCCCGTTTGTGCTGCTGGGCGATTTCAACGACTGGTTCTGGCCGGGTTCGGTGCGCCGGGTTCTCGCCCGCGTCCTGCCAGACCGGTCCCGACATCGCACCTTTCCGTCGGCGTTCCCGCTGCTGCGGCTCGATCGGATTTATTGCCGCCCGCGCGGCATCCTGGTCCAGACCTGGAGTGACCCGGAGGCGCAGAGCATCTCAGACCATTTGCCGTGCATCGGCGATCTGCTGATTGCGGAGGAGGGCAAAGACATGATGCTCGTCCCGAGCATCTCACCGCCGATTGCAGTCCCCTGAAACAGAAAACCCGGCCGCTGGCCGGGCTTCCCATCCGACGCGCGACACCGGGAGTACATCCGTCCCGCGCGCATCGAAACTTTACGGACTATCGCAAGCAATCATTAACGATTTGTGACCGTCCGGTGAGACAACCTGCGAGTCGGCAACGAGTTCCGCCGGAGCCTTGGATTGGCCCCGGCGGAAACGCCGTGAAGGCTAGGCGTCGATGACCGCCACGATCCGGTAGCTGCCCGGCTCGATGATGATGATCTCATCCTCGACCAGTACGAAGCGATAACCGCGCCACTGCGGATAGACCTCGACGACTGTCGGTGGCAGCGCATGCAGCGTCACGCTGCGGGGCACCACGGTGCCAACCGACACGTTGAAGTTGACGTTGGTCTCCCGCTTCACATTGGTCTGGCGGATGTTGGTCGAGATCTTGCTGCGCTGTTCGCTGGTGAGCGACGCGCTGCCCGAGCCAGCGGCGCCCTGTCCGGTGGTCGCGCCGCCCTTGCGATCCGACTTGGTGTCGGTGGCGTTGCGGTCAGCCTTCGGCGCCGACTTGTCTTGCGCGCGGTCCTGACGCTGCTCACGCTGCTCCTGCGCGCGCTGCTGCTTCTGGTCACCGCGGTTCATGTCCTGCTGCGCGCGGGCCGGAGGCGCTTCCTGGCGCTGCTGCATCTGACCGCCCGGGGCCCCGCTGCCACCCGGCTGCGACGGCGTCGTGGATTGCTGAGCCGGCGACGTCGTCTGGGGTGCTGCGGCGGGACCTTTGTCCTGGGCATTTGCGAGTCCGGCGCCGGCGATCAATGCTGCGGCGGAAACTGAAACGAGTAATCGAGACCTCATGGGGTGACTCCTGTCCTTGCTTTTGTTGATGAACCCCGTGCTCCGGCACGCACCGGTCGCCGGTTAAACGTGCGGCTAACGGCACCGTTCCCCATGCCTGCGGCCAATTGCGCCTGCGCGATCACATTGTGTTTCATCGCGGCGGCTTGTGGCCAATCGCTTCGCGTCGCGGCATAGTTCCGCTCGCTTGAGAATCGGGGAGGGCGGCGTGGCGCGCATCGAATCTGTGGTCGACACCCGCTCGCGCGAGTTTCTGATCAATGCCGGACAATGGCAGCTCCTGATCGACGAACTGAAGGCGGCGCGGGCGGCCGCGGCGCTTGGCGGTAACGAGAAGTCGCGCGAGCGGCATGTGTCACGCGGCAAGCTCTTGCCGCGCGAACGCGTGATGCGTCTGATCGATCCGGGCTCGCCGTTTCTCGAATTGTCGCCGCTTGCCGCCTTCGGCATGTACGAGGACGACATCCACGCCGCCGGCATCATTACCGGGATCGGCCGGGTGTCGGGCCGCGAATGCATGATCGTGTGCAACGATGCGACTATCAAGGGCGGCACTTATTATCCGATGACGGTGAAGAAGCATATCCGCGCGCAGGAGATCGCACGCGAGAACCGGCTGCCTTGCATCTATCTGGTCGATTCCGGCGGCGCCAATCTGCCGAACCAGACTGATGTCTTTCCTGACCGCGAGCATTTCGGCCGCATCTTCTACAATCAGGCGCAGATGTCGGCTTTGCGCATCCCGCAGATTGCGGTGGTGATGGGCTCCTGCACGGCGGGCGGCGCCTATGTTCCGGCTATGTCGGACGAGACGATCATCGTCAGGAACCAGGGCACGATCTTTCTCGGCGGTCCGCCGCTGGTGAAGGCGGCGACGGGGGAGGTGGTGTCGGCGGAGGATCTCGGCGGGGCCGATGTGCATACGCGAAAGTCCGGTGTTGCCGATCATCTGGCGGCCAGTGACGCGCATGCGCTGCAACTCGCCCGCAGGCTCGTGGCGCATCTGACCAATGAGCGCCCGCCAATGGCCGGATTGCGGCCTGTGCGCGAACCGCTGCACGATGCGTCCGAACTCGAAGGGCTCGTGCCGACCGATCTGAAGAAGCAATACGACGTGCGCGAGATCATCGCCCGGATTGTGGACGGATCGGAATTCGACGAGTTCAAGGCGCTGTACGGCACCACATTGGTGACGGGCTTTGCACATCTGCATGGCATGCCGGTCGGGATCATCGGCAATAACGGCATCCTTTATTCGGAAAGCGCGCTGAAGGCCGCGCATTTCATCGAGCTGTGCTGCCAGCGAAAAATCCCGCTGCTGTTCCTGCAGAACATCGTCGGCTTCATGGTCGGTCGCGATTACGAGGCCGGCGGCATCGCCAAGGACGGCGCCAAGATGGTGATGGCGGTGGCCTGCGCGAAGGTGCCGAAGATCACACTCATTGTCGGCGGCTCGTTCGGCGCCGGCAATTACGGCATGTGCGGCCGCGCCTATAGTCCGCGCTTCCTGTTCACCTGGCCGAATGCGCGCATCTCCGTCATGGGCGGCGAGCAGGCGGCATCGGTGCTGGCCACCGTGCGGCGCGAAAATATCGAGGCCGGTGGCGGCAAATGGAGCGAGATCGAGGAGGAGGAATTCAAGGCCCCGATCCGCGAC
>JAEZBA010000018.1 GCA_023430245.1 Pseudomonadota bacterium | reverse complement strand
GATCTCCATGTACTACGACCCGATGATTGCCAAGCTGTGCACCTGGGGGCCGGACCGCCAGGCGGCGATCCGCGCCACATCGAGATCCAGCTGCTGGGCGACAAGCACGGTAACGTCATCTATCTCGGCGAGCGGGAATGCTCGATCCAGCGCCGTAATCAGAAGGTGATCGAAGAGGCGCCGTCGCCGCTGCTCGATGAAGCCACGCGAAAGAAGATGGGTGATCAGGCGGTCGCGCTGGCGAAGGCCGTGGGCTACGACTCAGCGGGGACGGTGGAATTCGTCGCCGGGCAGGACCGGTCTTTCTATTTTCTGGAGATGAATACCCGGCTGCAGGTCGAGCATCCGGTGACCGAACTGATCACCGGCATCGATCTCGTCGAGCAGATGATCCGCGTTGCGGCAGGTGAGGTTCTCTCGATCAAGCAATCCGATGTGAAACTCACCGGCTGGGCAGTCGAGAGTCGCGTCTACGCCGAAGACCCATATCGCGGTTTCCTGCCGTCGACGGGCCGGCTGGTACGCTACCGTCCGCCCGCGGAATCGCAAAAGGACGGAATCACCGTTCGCAACGATACCGGCGTCTACGAGGGTGGCGAGATTTCGCTCTATTACGATCCGATGATCGCCAAGCTCGTCACCCACGGGCTGGATCGGGCATCGGCGATCGACGCGCAGGCCGACGCGCTCGATGCGTTCTATGTCGGCGGCATCCGCCACAATATTCCGTTCTTGTCCGCGCTGATGGCGCATCCGCGCTGGCGCGCGGGGACACTTTCGACCGGCTTCATCGCCGAGGAATTTCCCGACGGGTTCCATGGCGTGGCGCCGGAGGGCGAGACCGCGCATGTGCTGGCGGCGGTCGCGACTGCAATCGACCACGTGCTGGGCGAACGGAAGCGCCGGATTTCGGGGCAGATGACGCACCGGTTGGTAACGCGTGAGCGCGAACGCGCGGTGTGGCTGAACGAAACCGAATACAGGCTCGAGGTGACCCGCGCGAACGGCAGTATCGAGATCGCGTTCCGCAACGGTGCGGCGCATGTGCATAAGCTGCAATCGGACTGGAAGCCCGGCGATCCGGTCTGGTCGGGGACGGTCGACAGCAAGCCGGTGACCGTGCAGATCAGTCCGGTGCCGAACGGCTTCGATCTCGCCTTCCGTGGCGTGCAGGCGCGAGCCTTCGTCTACACCGCGAGCGAGGCGGCTTATGCGCGGTTGATGCCGGTAAAGAAAGCGGCAGATACCGGCAAGTCTCTACTCTGTCCGATGCCGGGGCTGGTGGTCTCGATCGACGTCAAGGAGGGGCAGGAGGTCAAGGTCGGCGAGACCCTCGCGGTCGTCGAGGCGATGAAGATGGAGAATGTGCTGCGCGCGGAGCGCGACGGCACGGTCAAAAAAATCCACGCGAAAAAGGGCGACAGCCTGGCGGTCGATGCTGTGATCATGGAATTCGCCTGACCGCATTGTCGCGCGGAACTTCCAGAGCCTTCGTGCCGTTTCTTCCGCGCAACAAGCCGGAGGGACCATCATGGCGGACAACGAAAGAGGTCAGAGCAAGAACGACCTCCCGGAGGAGTTGCGACGGCAGGATTCGCGCCCCGACCGGCCGGACTCGCTTCCCGAGGTCGCGGGCGACACCGCGCATGCCGGCATCAGCCCGCCGCCGGATGGCGGCAATCCCGAACATCCGATTCATGACGAGGATATCGAGGATCTCGGCCCGGAGGATTTCGAGGAGATGATCGACAAGGAGGAGCCGCGTCCGGTCGACAAGGTGATGCCGAAATAGACGGCATGCTCTAGAATGGGCGTGGATTGGCGATCGCGGGCCGCCATGCGACCATAGCCGAATGAACATATTCGAATCGCTCATCCCATCCGGCGATCTGGAGCAGGGGCCTTACACACGGGCGCTCGTGGGCCTCCTGATCGGCGCGTTGCTCTCGAACATGATGAGCGCACCGGTGGTGACTGCGTCGTTCGGAATCTGGCCGTTCGTCGTCACCCAGTTCGCTTTGCTCTGGTTTTGGTTCGCACTGACTGCCAAGCGGCTGCGTAACGCGGAGCGCAGCGTGCTTGGCGTGACCGCGGTTGCCATGATCGCGCTGATCGCGGTGGTGCTGCTTGCGGTGGTGCTGGCGTTGCAGGCGAGCGACCTGGAAGCGGGATCGGCAGCGCCGTTCATACCGGCTTCGATCGGCACGCTGATCTATCCGTTTGTGTTTGTCTTCAATCTCGTCACCGGGTTCCCGGCCAATGGGCAGGATCTGACGATCGCGGTGCTCGCGACCTTCACGGTTGCGCCGTTGCTGCTGATGATCTGGTATTCGGCCTGGGCCGCGCTGCAGCCGTCCGAACTGCACGCGTCCGAACCTGACGCATGATGTTGTATTTCGCCTATGGCTCGAACATGAGCCGCGGGCCGATGCGACTACGCTGCCCGACGGCGGAGGAGGCCGGTTTGGCGATCCTGCGAGACCATCGCTTTGTCATCATGGCAAATGGATATGCGTCGGTGGTGCCGGCGGCGGGACAGGACGTGCATGGTCTGCTGTGGCGCATCGGCCCGCAGGATTTTGCGGCGCTTGATGACTATGAAGATGTCGCCGGTGGGCTTTACCGTCATGCGACACTCCCCGTCCTTCAGGATGGGCGGTTGACCGACGCGCTGGTCTATCTCGGCTGCGAAACCCGGGAGGGTCGCCCGAGCCCGGCCTATATGGCGCTCGTGGTCGAGGCCGCGCGCGAATGCGGCCTGCCGGAGGATTATGTCGAGAAGCTCGTGCGCTTTGCCCCGGGAGCTGAGTGATGGGTGAGCGTGTGATCCGCCGCGTCGTCATTCATGGCCGGGTGCAGGGCGTGGG
>JAEZBA010000715.1 GCA_023430245.1 Pseudomonadota bacterium | reverse complement strand
TTCGCCATCACCTGCGCCAGCTTGGCGAAGGCTTCGCGGGAGGCGAGCGCAACCACGTTGCCGATCATGTAGGTCTGACGGGTGGCGCCGGCATGCGCGGCTTCAGGCGAGCGCGCGGTATCGTTGTCGCCGATGGTGACGTCTTCCGGCCGCACGCCGAGTTCTTCCGCCGCGATCTGCGCCAGCACGGTGAGGATGCCCTCGCCGATTTCGGTCACGCCGGTGACGACCTTGGCCGAGCCGCCGTCGTCGATCTCGACCCAGGCACCGGCACGATCCACCGTCGCGGTGCGGGCGATCCCGTACCAGCAGCCCGCCATGCCGCGTCCGCGCTTGCGTGCCATTATTCCGCCGCCTCCAGCTTGCCGTCTTTGCTTCCATGTCCAGCAAACCGCGCGCCCAGGGTGCAGGCGTCGCGCACGCCTTCACCGGAAAGATCACTTCGCGCATCACCGCGCGAGACCGGCGCACCCTTTTCCCAGCGCGAGCCGCGCTCGGCCGCTTCCAGCACCCGCAGATAGCTGACCGACTTCAATGTTTGCTTGGTGTGGGTCTCCGCCCCGTCACGCATCGCGTTGATGCGGCGGATCTCGAACGGATCGAGCCCAAGCCGCTCGGCGCAGATATCGAGATGGGACTCTGTTGCGAATTGCGTCTGCAGCGCACCGAACGAGCGGAAGGCGCCGGACGGCGTATTGTTGGTGTAGATGCCGAAGGTGTCGACCTGCAAATTCGGGATCGCATAGGGGCCGGCGCCGAGGATCGCCGCCTTGCGCATCACGCCTTCGGTCGACAGCCCGTAAGCGCCGCCGTCGCAGATCATCTTCAGCGCCACCGCCTGGATGCGGCCGTCGCGGGTAAGCCCCATGCGCAATGTGGTGCGCGAGGGATGCCGCTTGGCGGTGACCGCGATCGATTCCTCGCGCGTGAACACGAGCCTCACCGGCCGGCCGGTTTTCATCGCCATCAGGGCCAGCATGCCCTGATAGATCATGTCTTCCTTGCCGCCGAAGCCGCCGCCGACCGGCGACATGATGAAGCGCACCTTGGCAATCGGCTTCTTGATAATCTTCGCCAGCATGTGGCGGTGATGGGTGATGTTCTGGCTCGGCGACACGATGGTGACGACACCGTCATGGTCGACATATCCAAGGCCAGCCTCCGGCTCGAGATAAGCGTGCTCGATCGCCTGGGTCTCGTAATCCTGCTCGACCACGAGATCGGATTGCGCAAAACCCTTCTCGATATCGCCCTTGCGGATCGGGATATGCTTGGTGACGTTGTCCTGCGCGTAATCGTGAACCACAGGTGCGCCCGGCTGCATCGCCGCGAAGGCGTCGAACACCGCCGGCAGCGGCTTGTAGACCACCTTGATCTTCGCCAGCGCGCGCTTCGCGGTGACGATATCTTCCGCTGCGACCGCCGCCACCGCCTCGCCGACATAGCGCACCTTGCCGCGCGCCATCACCGGCTGGTCGTGGACGAACACGCCGAAGCCGTCCTCGCCGGGCACATCGGCGGCGGTGATGACGCCCTCGACGCCCTCCATGGCTTCGGCTTCGGACGTGTCGATCGATTCGATGATCGCGTGCGGATGCGGCGAGCGCAGCACCTGCAGATGCAGCATGTGCGGCATCGTCATGTCGCCGGCATATTTCAGCGCGCCGGACACCTTCCCGGGCGCATCGAGCCGGCGCACGTTCGCGCCGATATATTTGCCGTCAGCGACATCGGTCTCGGCAAGCGCCGTGACCGGCAGGCGGCCATTCTGCACGTCGCGCGCCAGTTCGACCGCGTCGAAAATCTTCTGATAGCCGGTGCAGCGGCAGATATTGCCGCCGAGGCGCTCCTTGATCTCCTCACGGTCGGCGAACGGATTGACCCGCAGTGCCGCGGTCGCCGCCATCACCATGCCGGGAATGCAATAGCCGCACTGGCTGGCGCCGGTCTTGTGGAAGGCCTTTTGCAGGATCGACAGGTCGCCCTTCTGCGCAAGGCCCTCGACGGTGTCGATCTTCGCGCCTTGCGCCTTGCCGACCGGCATCAGGCAGGATTTCATCAACACGCCATCGACGAACACCGAGCATGCGCCGCACTCGCCGGCGCCGCAGCCATCCTTGGTGCCGGTGAGATGCATGTCGTCGCGCAGGAAGTCGAGCAGACGCTGATAAGGCTGCGCGCTGCGCGCAACCTTGCGGCCGTTGACGACAGCTTCGATCCGAAGCTCAGGCACAGGCAGCCTCCATGTCGGGCGTCAGCACATCGGGACCGGCTCCGGCGCGCTGTACGGCATTGAACAGGCCTCGCAGCGTGAAACCGCGCACCACGTCGCGGCGATAGTCCTGGCGTGAGCGCGAGCGCACGAGCGATACCGGCATCTCCGCCGCCTGCTCCAGGCGGCTTGCGGTGAGCGGACCGGACTTCAGGAATTGCTCGACCTCATGCAGGCGATCCGGCACCGGGCCGACACCGCCGATGCACAGCCGGACATCCTCGAAGTGGCGCCCCGATGCGTCGAGCTTCACCATGGCAGCGAGGCAGACGGTGGAAATCACCAGCGAACGGCGATGGCCGACCTTCTCGAAGCTGCCGCCATAGCCGGGCAACGCGGCGCATTCCACGGCGGTCAGTATCTCATTCTCGGCCAGTACGGTCTTGCCGGGACCGGTGATGAATTCGGTGATCGGGACGCGCCTGGTTTCGATGCGGCCGTTGTTACGGCTCGCCAGTTCCAGCACCGCATCATGCGCGACCAGCGGCGGGATGCAGTCGGCCGCAGGCGAGGCGTTGACGATATTGCCGCCAATCGTGGCGGATTCACGCAACTGATCGTCGGCGAACCAGATCGCGCAGCGCGGCATCGCAGGCATGACCCGGCCGAGTGCGGCATCGTCGAGAAAACGCTGGACCGGCGTCGCGGCGCCCAGCCGGATACGCGAGTCGTCAACGCTGCGCTCGCGCAGTTCCGGAATGCGCGCGACATCGATCAGCACAGGGATATGCACATCGCCAGCGCGGCCTTCACGCGCCCAGGGCAGCAGATCGGTAGCGCCCGCGATCAGCCGATAGCGGCCGCGATGAGTGTCCATCAGATGGAACGCCTCGTCGAGGTTCGTCGCCGTCAGATACTCGTCGCAGAGAAGCATTGGGTTCGTCTTGCTCCTTGATTGCTCCGTTACCCTGAGGTG
>JAEZBA010000423.1 GCA_023430245.1 Pseudomonadota bacterium | reverse complement strand
CGCATCTCTGCGGTGCTGATCGGCCTGATCGTCGGCTTCGTCATTGCAATGTTCCTCGGCAAGGTGAATTTCGGCGTCATCGGCGGACAGCCGATCTTTGCATTGCCGCGGCCGTTCATGTTCGGGCTGTCGTTCGACTGGGCCTTGTTCCTGCCGATCGCGTTTCTCTATCTGGTCACCGCCTTCGAGACGACCGGCGACCTGACCGCCAATTCGACCATTTCCGGCGAACCGGTGAAGGGTCCGCTCTACATGTCGCGCGTACGGGGCGGCATTCTCGCCGATGGCGTGAATTCGGGACTGGCAGCGATCTTCAATACATTCCCCAACACCACCTTCAGCCAGAATAACGGCGTGATCCAGATGACCGGCATCGCCAGCCGCTATGTGGGATATTACGTTGCCGGCATCCTGGTCGTGCTCGGACTGTTTCCGATCTTCGCTGCGATCTTCACGCTGATCCCGAAGCCGGTGCTGGGCGGCGCCACGCTGGTGCTGTTCGGGTCGATTGCGGTGGCGGGCATCCGCATCCTCGCCAATCAGCCGATCACGCGCAAAGCCCTGTATGTGATGGCGGTGTCGTTCGGTCTGGGACTGGGCGTGGCGCTGGTGCCGGATGCGCTGAAGGGATTGCCGGACGTCGCGCAGAAGGTGCTGGGCTCTCCCATTACGCTGAGCGGCCTTGCAGCCATCCTGATGACGCTGCTCCTGCCCGACGATGCCGAAGACCGTGCGCTGACCGCGGACGAAGAGCCCGAGCCGGCCAGCGTGACGCCCGCGACCGCATAGCAGCACCGATCACGCCGCCGGACGTTCGCCTGCGGCGGCGTGATACAAGCGGGGCATGTCAGAATCGACGTCTCCGCCGTCTCCGCCATCGCCGTCCGGCATCACGCTTCTCGAACTGTTTCTCGGCTTCGCGAAAATTTCGGTCTCGGGTTTCGGCGTGATCCTGCCCTGGGCCCGCCGGCTGATCGTCGACGACAAGAAATGGATGAGTGCGGAGGAGTTCAACGAAACGTTCGCGCTCGCGCAATTTTTGCCGGGGCCGAACGTGGTCAACCTGTCGGTCGTGTTCGGCTCGCGTATCGGCGGCGCCGCCGGTGCCGCGGTCGCATTGCTCGGACTGCTCGGTCCGCCGGCGCTGATCGCGACGGCTTTGGCCGCGCTATATGCGCTCTATGGCGATGTCGACATCCTGCGCCGCATTCTCACCGGCATCGCCGCGGCCGCCATCGGCCTGATGATTGCGGTGATCGCAAAAATGGCGGAACCGATCCTGCGCAAGGGACTGGGGCCGGCGCCGCTGGTGATGGCCGCGACTTTTCTTGCCATCGGTGTTGCGCGCTGGCCGCTGGTATGGACCCTGCTCGTGCTTGCGCCTGCAAGCATCGCGCTCGCATGGTGGTGGCAAAGGCGATGAAACCCGCCGATCCACTCGCTGTCATTGCCGGACATTTTGCCTTGCTGTCGCTTTTCGCGATCGGCGGAGCCAATGCGGCGATTCCCGAGATGTACCGGATTGCGGTGCATCTCGAAGGCTGGCTCACCGACCAGCAATTCTCCGACCTGTTTGCGATTGCGCAGGTGACGCCGGGGCCTAACGTCATCATCACCACGCTGATCGGATATCAGGTTGCGGGTGTGGCGGGCGCGCTGGTCGCAACGGTTGCGATGGTGGGCCCGACATGCATTGCAACCTTTTTCATCGCGCGGATCTGGGATCGTTTTCGCGATGCACCATTGCGCGCTGCGCTTCAGTCCGGCCTGGTTCCCGTTTCTATCGGCTTGCTGGCAGCGAGCGCGTGGATTCTTGCGTCCGCAAATGATTCCAATTGGATCGCCGCTGCCATAACTTTGGCAACCGCGACAACTGGTTATTTCAGCAGGGTGAATCCGCTCTGGCTCTTCGCTATCGCTGCGGCTCTCGGCGGAGTCGGGTTGATCTGACCGCTGCCCAAGATTGTTTCTTCTTGCCATGAGCGATTAACTAGACAAAAGGCTCAAGTTGGGCGAAGACCGCCGGGGGAATATCGTAGAACTACTGGCGTTGGGGGATGGCTGATGGCCGAGCGCATCGTGGAGCCGGCGGGGGGACCGGAGGCTCGCGGACTGATCAAGAATCCGCAAGATTTTTGGGGCGGAGTTGCACTCCTGCTATTCGGGCTGTTCACGCTCTGGGCGGGCAGCGACCTTCCAGGCATGCGTGGCTTTGCCTTTGGTCCGGGAACTGCGCCACGCCTGTTCGGCTGGCTGCTGGTCGGAGTGTCGGCCATCATTGCCGTCGGTGGCCTGATCTCGCACGGACCGCCGCTGGAAAAATGGGGCATTCGCGGTCCGGTTCTCTTTATCGCGTCTATTGCTTTTTTCGGCGCGACGGTGCGTCCGTGGGGACTCGTCCTGTCGAGTTTCCTCACCCTGATGATCGCAGCCGCTGCTTCGAAAGAGGTGCGTTGGATCGAAAGCATCATCTGGTCGGCCGTGCTCACGGCAGCCAGCGTGGCGCTTTTTATCTACGGGCTCAATCTTCCGCTCCAGCTCTGGCCCCGGTGACGCGTCATGTGGGATCGCATTAACAATCTCGCCTTCGGCATCGGCGTCGCGGCTTCACCGCAGAACCTGCTGCTGTGTCTCATTGGCGCTCTGGTCGGCACGCTGATCGGGGTACTTCCCGGGCTTGGTCCGGTCGCCACCATCGCGATGCTGTTGCCGATCACTTACGGCCTGCCGCCGGTCGGCGCGCTGATCATGCTTGCGGGCATCTATTACGGCGCGATGTATGGCGGCTCGACCACCGCAATCCTGGTGAACATACCAGGCGAGTCTGCGTCCGTGGTGACCACGCTCGATGGTCACCAGATGGCGCTGCAGGGACGCGCCGGTCCGGCGCTTGCGATTTCCGCGATCGGCTCGTTCTTTGCCGGCTGCGTCGCGACCGTGATCATCGCCGCAGCGGCTGCTCCGCTGACAAGCGTCGCATTGATGTTCGGCCCGGCAGAATATTTCTCGCTGATGGTTCTCGGCCTGATCTTCGCGGTGGTGCTGGCGAAGGGCTCGGTGGTCAAGGCGATCGCCATGATCCTTGTGGGCCTGGTGCTGTCGATGATCGGTTCGGATCTGGAAACAGGTGCGGGCCGGCTCAACTTCAACATTCCGGAACTCGCCGACGGTCTCGGCTTCGTCGTCATCGCCATGGGCGTGTTCGGCTTTGCCGAAGTGCTGCGCAATCTGGAGG
>JAEZBA010000422.1 GCA_023430245.1 Pseudomonadota bacterium | reverse complement strand
CGCGTGGTGCGGGTGCGGGGTGTGATCGAGGAGCGTTCCGGCCCCTGGATCGAGGCCGTTGCCGCGGATCAATTCGACTGGGACGGGCGGCCATGAGTCGTTTCATGAGCCGTCGCATGAGGGGGATGAGGCGTTTGCCGGATGCGGGGCCCAAGGGGGCAATGAGGCCGATGGGGCTGAGGCGGGTCGGAGCTGCGGCGCTGGCGCTGCTGCTCGGCGCCTGTTCGGGCACGTCCTACCAGGCCGCGCGGCATATCACCCTGCCGTAACCGCCGCCGGCCGAGCGCGCCGAGCCGCTGACACCGGCCCAGCGCGAACACCGCCGCATCCTCGCGGTCTATGGCGGCGCCTATTCCAATCCGAAACTGGAAGAGCAGCTCAACGCCACGGTGGAGAAACTGGTCGCCGCCTCCGAGCGCCCGGACCTGCATTACAAGGTGACGATCCTGAATTCGCCCGCCGTGAACGCCTTCGCGCTGCCGACCGGCCAGCTTTATGTCACCCGTGGCTTGCTGGCGCTGGCGAATGACACGTCGGAAGTCGCCTCGGTGCTGTCGCATGAGATGGCGCATGTGATTGCCCGCCACGCCGCCATTCGCGAGGACCAGATCCGCCAGGCCACCCTGGTCAACCGGGTGGCGAGCGATGTGCTCGGCGACCCGCAATCGAGCGCGCTCGCGCTGGCCAAATCGAAGATCGCGCTCGCCACCTTCTCGCGCGGCCAGGAATTCGAGGCCGACGGCATCGGCGTCGGGATTTCATCGCGCGCCGGCTTCGACCCGTTCGGCGCCACCCGCTTCCTCACCGCGATGGGGCGCAATGCCGAATTGCGCGCCGGCGCCAAAGCCGATCCGCGCACCCAGGAATTCATCTCCTCGCATCCCGCCACCCCCGAACGCGTCGCCAACGCCACCCTCAACGCGCACCAATACACGCAGGGCAATGCCAGCCGCCGCGAGCGCGCGGAATATCTGCGCCAGCTCGACGGACTGATCTATGGCGAGGACCCGAGCGAAGGCTTCGTGCGCGGCCGGCGATTCCTGCATCCGAAGCTCGGCTTCACCTTCACCGCGCCGGAGGGCTTCGTGCTCGAGAACACGCCGCAGGCGGTGTTCGGCGTCAAGGATGGCGGCGAACTGGCGCTGCGGCTCGATGTGGTGCGCATCCCTGCCGACCAGAAGCTGACCGATTATCTGAAAGCCGGCTGGATCGAGAATATCGACGAGGCGTCGGTCGAGGAGGTCACGATCAACGGCTTCCGCGGCGCCACCACCGTGGCCAAGGGCGACCCCTGGGGCTTCCGGCTTTATGCGATCCGCTTCGGCAGCGAGGTCTATCGCTTCATCTTCGCGGCCAAGAACAAGAATCCCGAACTCGACCGGCAATTCCGCGACAGCGTCGCGAGTTTCCGGCGCATGAGCAATGCCGAAGCGCGCTCCGCCCGCCCGCTGCGGATCAAGGTGGTGACCGTGCGGAGCAACGACACGGTCGAGCGGCTCGCCGCGCGCATGGCGGTATCCGACAAGCCGGTGGAGCGCTTCCGCGTGCTGAACGGCATGGACCCGACCGACAAGCTCACGCCCGGCGAACTGGTGAAGCTGATCGTGGAGTGAGTCTCTTCCCTCCCCACTTGCGGGAGAGGAAGGCGCGACGCGAAGCCGCCGGCATCTCGGCTGCGGCCGATCTGGCCGGCACGTCGCGGCAGAACAAGACAGACCAACGCAAACGCCCGGCCAGAAGGCCGGGCGCGCATTCGCAGAACAGATGATCGGGCATTGCCCACTGTCGGTGGGCCACCGATCGATAGGCCGGCGGTCGTCGCCTAAGAGACGACCCGGACGAATGGCTTACGCGGCCTCGTCCTCGACCTTGTCGGTGTCCTCGTCGGCGTCGTCCTCGCCTTCCGCGGCAGCACCCTCGGCCGGCTTCGGTCCGCGGCGCGGGCCCTTGGCCAGCGCACCCTCGATTTCATTTACCGCTTCGGTCTCGGTGATGTGCTGCACCGCCGAAATCTCGCGCGACAGCCGGTCGAGCGCGGCCTCATAGAGCTGACGCTCCGAATAGGACTGCTCGGGCTGCTGCTCCGAGCGGTACAGGTCGCGCACCACCTCGGCGATGGCGACGATGTCGCCGGAATTGATCTTGGCCTCGTATTCCTGGGCGCGGCGTGACCACATGGTGCGCTTGATCCGGGCGCGTCCCTTGAGGGTCTCCAGCGCGCGCTTGACCAGCGTGCCTTCCGCCAGCTTGCGCATGCCGACGGACGCCGCCTTCGCAGTCGGAACCCGCAACGTCATCTTGTCCTTGACGAAATTGATGACGAACAGCTCCAGCTTGGCGCCCGCGACCTCCTGCTCCTCGATCGCAATGATCTGACCCACGCCATGCGCCGGATAGACGATGAACACGTTGGTCTTGAAGCCTTGCCGCTGGGTGGTCTTCTTGGTGGTCATTCCGACAGTTGCTCCTTCGGCCTCCGGTTTGCGCCGGTGGCTGGTCACGGGAGCCC
>JAEZBA010000712.1 GCA_023430245.1 Pseudomonadota bacterium | reverse complement strand
CCACCAACCTGTTTACATAAAGCAGGATGATACCGATGTATTGATCAACAGCGCCAAGCAATACCTTGGGGTTGCTTACAAATGGGGCGGCACCACACCGGGCGGCTTCGATTGCTCCGGATTTGTGCAATTTGTTTTCAAGCTGCAGGATATCGCGCTTCCGCGCACCTCCAACAGCATGCTCTTAAGCTCCGGCCAGAAGGTATTTAAGCCGGAGGTGGGCGACCTGGTCTTCTTCTCCAACAGCAAAAAAGCGCCGGCGACCCATGTCGGAATTTTTGTCGGAGAGGGTAAATTTATTTCCTCCACGACATCAAGCGGCGTGCGGGTGGACTCGTTGACCAGCGGCTATTGGGGCAACCGCTATTTTGCGGCCAAAAGCGTCCAGTAGGCCATGTGGCCAAGAATGTGACCAAGCGTCTGCTTCACGTTAAATCAATCCCTTATCCCCGATTTGGTGGATAGGGGATTTTGGTGTTGCACTATATTTCCTCTCGGGAAAGAGGTAATATAAGCAAAGGCAAGCCTTGGGGCGCAGGAACTGCATATCAAGGCTTGGATTCTTAACGGACATTGGGTTGGGAGGAAGCTTGATTTATGACAAAAAGTTATGATATTGCCATCCTTGGCGGCGGTGTGGGCGGTTATACGGCGGCAATTCGCGCGGCTCAGCTGGGAAAAACGGTGGCGCTCGTGGAACGCGATAAGCTGGGCGGAACCTGTCTGCACCGGGGCTGCATTCCAACGAAAGCGTTGTTGCGAAGTGCGGAGATTTACGCAGAGATCAAACACGGCAGTGAATTTGGCGTATCGGCAGCGGGGCTGTCTTTTGATATGAAACAGGCACAGGCGCGGAAGAACGGGATTGTCGACAAGCTGCATAAAGGCGTCCAATACCTGATGAAGAAAAACAAAATTGATGTCTATCGGGGAGTTGGGCGGTTAATCGGTCCTTCGATCTTCTCGCCGCGCTCCGGCAGCATCGCCTTTGAGGGAGAGGACGGCGAGTCGGAAACCATCGTCTCCAGCCATCTCATTCTCGCTACCGGGTCACGGCCAAAGACGCTTCCCGGCCTTGTGCCGGACGGCAAACGGATTCTGCTCAGCGATGACGCCCTGAATCTGCAGGAGTTGCCCCAGTCCGTGCTGATTGTGGGCGGCGGCGTGATCGGCGTTGAGTTCGCTTCGCTGTTGCATGACTTAGGCGTGGAAACGACGATTCTGGAGTATGAAGACCGCCTGATTCCCTTGGAAGATGAGGCAGTATCCAAAGAGCTGCAGAAGCGGTTCAAGAAGGAAGGCATACAGGTGGTGACAGGCGCGCGGGTGCAGCCTGAATCGGTGCGCGCAGATGATGCGGGCGTCGAGCTCTCGGCGGAAAAAGCGGGAGAGAATGCGGTGTATAACGCCGAATTGGTTATTGTAGCGGTGGGGCGTGCGGCGAACACGGACGGCATCGGCCTGGAGAACACCGACATTGTGGTCGACCGCGGCTTCGTGCGGACAGATGGCTTCCTGCAGACGGCAGAGAGTCATATCTATGCGGTGGGCGATGTCAACGGCCGGATGCAATTGGCCCATGCCGCTGCCCATCAGGCGGTGACAGCGGTGGAGCATATCGCCGGGCTAACCCCGCATGTATTTGAGGCGAACCAGGTGCCGAGATGCATCTATACCCGGCTGCAGGTTGCCTGTCTCGGTCTGACCGAGCAGCAGGCGGTGGCCGCCGGTAAACGCATCAAGGTCGGCAAATTTCCTTTTCAGGCATTGGGCAAGGCACTGGTGCAAGGAGAAACGGACGGCTTCGTTAAGGTTGTCGCCGACAAGGACACGGACGATCTGCTCGGC
Organism: Pseudomonadota bacterium; assembly: GCA_023430245.1. GTDB lineage: Bacteria > Pseudomonadota > Alphaproteobacteria > Rhizobiales > Xanthobacteraceae > Pseudorhodoplanes. Next base: position 3,272 of record JAEZBA010000712.1, on the reverse strand, counting down.
GTCCATATGATCGGTCCGCATGTAACGGAGTTTATCTCCGAAGCGGCGCTTGCCGGCTTCCTCAACGCCTCCGCGTGGGAGGTTGGCCGCGCCATCCACCCGCATCCGACGTTGTCGGAGGCGCTGGCGGAAGCGATGCTGTCTGTAGAAGGACTTGCGCTTAATCTGTAGTGTGAGCGGTGCCGCTCAGCAGGAAATTAGCCAGTCCAGTTGTCCGTTAAGGGGGCGATTGGGCTGTTTTTTTGCTGAGGAGAAAAAATAATTTGGCAGAAGGGCACAGTTTGTTTTTATTCACGGCGCGGAATGTGGTATAGTATATATATGGTCAAGTATTAGGACCAGGTAATAAAAATAAAAGAGCATGCACAGCCGCAAGCCGTCTGTCCGTGCTGACGAATAAGGAGGCTGGCTCTCTTGTCCATTGCCCAATTGGCGAAGCACCGGAGCATAGGAATGTCCGATGAGCAGGCGGTTGAAATGTACCGCATGATGGTCAAAGCCCGCAAGTTTGATGAAATGGCGCTGATGCTGCAAAGAACGGGGAAAATCACTTTTTTTGTTTCGGGGATCGGTCAGGAGGCGGCGCAGGTGGCGGCGGCTTTTGCACTTGAGGCACACAAGGATTATTTCCTGCCCTATTACCGCGATTACGGATTTGTCCTGTCGGTGGGCATGACACTTAAGGAATTGATGCTGTCGCTCTTTAACCGCGGAGAAGATCCGACAAGCGGCGGTCGGCAGATGGTCGGGCATTTCAGCCACAAAAAGCATCATATTGTCACCGGCTCGAGTCCGGTTACCACGCAAGCGGCCCACGCAGTCGGGTTTGCCCTCGCTGCCAAGATGAAGAAGCAGGATTTCGTGTCCTATGTCACCTTCGGCGAAGGCTCCAGCAACCAGGGCGATTTCCATGAGAGCTGCAATTTTGCCGGAGTACACAAGCTGCCGGTCATTTTCCTCTGTGAGAACAATCAATATGCCATTTCCATCCCGGTCCATCGTCAGGTGGCGGGCAACATATATGAACGGGCCATCGGTTACGGCTTCCCCGGCTATCAGGTGGACGGCAATGATCCGCTGGAGGTATATCGCACGGTGAAGGAAGCGCGGGAGCGTGCGGTTGACGGGCAAGGGCCAACCCTGATCGAAGCGGTGATGTACCGCTTGTCGCCGCACTCGACGTCGGACAATGATCTGCTCTACCGCTCCAAAGAAGAGGTGGAAGAACACCGCAAGCAGGATGGCGTGCCCCGTTACCGCGAGTATCTCATGACATGCGGACTGTGGAATGAGAGCCAGGAGCAGGAGCTGCTGGCTGCGGTAGCCGAGAAATTGAAGGCGGCTGTCCGTTACGCGGAGGAAGCGCCTTACGGCAGTGCCGAGGATTTGCTGCGGCATGTTTACGGCGAAGCACAGGAGGCGAGCAACTGATGGCGGTTATGACTTATCTGGAAGCGATCCGCAGCGCCATGCAAGAGGAAATGCAGCGGGATGAGCAGGTGTTTGTGCTGGGCGAGGATGTCGGCAAGGGCGGCGTATTCAACGCCACCAAGGGCTTCCGCGACATGTTCGGCGAGGAGCGTTGCATGGACACGCCGCTGGCGGAATCGGCGATTGCCGGGGTGGCCATCGGGGCGGCGATGTACGGCATGCGGCCGATCGCCGAGATGCAGTTCGCCGATTTTATCCTGCCGGCGACCAATCAGATTATCAGCGAAGCAGCCAAAATCCGTTACCGCTCCAACAATGACTGGAACTGTCCCGTCGTGATTCGCGCCCCTTACGGTGCGACTGGCGGTGGCGCTTTGTATCACTCGCAATGCACGGAGTCTGTCTTTTTTGGCACACCCGGCTTGAAGATTGTCGCTCCCTCCAACCCATACGAAGCCAAAGGACTGCTAAAGGCGGCGATCCGCGATGAAGATCCGGTGCTGTTTTTTGAACACAAAAAATGCTACCTTGCCGTTACGGGCGACGTGCCGGACGACGACTACATTGTGCCGATCGGCAAGGCCAATCTGGTACGCGAGGGTGACGATATTACGGTAATTTCTTACGGAATGACGGTCAATCATGCGCTTAAGGCCGCCGAGACGTTGGCTAGCGAAGGCATTCAGGTTCATCTGCTCGATCTGCGTTCGCTTGCGCCATTGGACAAACCGGCGATTCTGGAAGCGGCTGCCCATACCGGCAAGGTGCTGATTGTACACGAAGACAACAAAACCGGTGGTATTGGAGCGGAGGTGTCGGCGATTATCTCGGAGGAATTGTTTTATGATCTGGATGCGCCGATCATGCGCCTGTGCGGACCGGATGCGCCGGCTGTCAGCATGAACCCGTTGCAGGAAAAGGTTTTCCTGCTTAACCCGGACAAGATTGCCGAGGCCATGCGCAAGCTGGCTGCAATTTAATGAATGGATCAGCGCCGCATTCCTGCGGCGCTTGCTTGTGGGTTCGGTTGGCTGCAACTCAGAAATTTAATTGGCCGCGCATTCTTAAAACCAAAACGTGAGCCACAAAACCTTACTCCTTTCTCTAACGGACAAAATCGCCTCTTAGAGCCGCATACGGAGACTTCTCTGGCTGTAACGGACAAAAGTGCAGCTTAGCCGTCTGTTTCACCTGTTTTAGTATCGTTTTTACTTCTAAGCGTCGAAAATGTCCGTTAAAACTTGCCATAACGTCTAAAAGGCTCCTAAGCGTCGAAAATGTCCGTTAGCGCACAACAAGGATGAAATGTTGGATTGAGCTGTAGCGCGTTATTTTGAAGAGTATCCATTTTTTCGTTGAATATCCTGAAAAGTATCCCAATGAGATAAAGCGAGGTAAAGCATATGACGGAGAATGGCAGCAAGGGGACGGCGGTGCCGGTTCCCCATCTGGCGGAGAGTCTGGTATCGGCAACGGTGGGCAAATGGCTGAAGCAACCGGGCGAGACGGTAACGCAGTACGAGGTCATCTGCGAGTTGATTACCGATAAGGTCAATGTGGAGATGCCGTCGCCGATTGAAGGCGTCCTGGTGTCGATTGCCGTGCCCGAAGGGGTAACGGCAAATGTGGGCGAGGCGTTGTGTTACATAGCCGAGTCTGCGGCAACGGCCGGTGGCCTGGCGGAGCAAGGCAGTGCCCAACCGGCGGCGGAGGCTAAGGCCGCCGTGTCGGCGGTGGGCGAAGCGAACGCCGGCATGGCCGGTTCGGCAACGCGCGGCTTCGCGGCAGCGGGCGCGCCGGCCGGCGGCGAAATGTACGGCCGGTTTTCCCCGGCCGTACTG
>JAEZBA010000710.1 GCA_023430245.1 Pseudomonadota bacterium | reverse complement strand
ATCGCGGCCATCCGCAATATGCCGGCAAGCTGTCGCTTGACCAACGCCTGCATCTAATCCGGCAGGGCCACGGCCGCTCGGGGCCCAATCCGGACTACGTGCTGGCGACGGTGGCCGAACTCGAGCGGCTCGGCTGCCGGGATGCGGAACTGCATGCACTGGCGGAACGGCTGAAGGGCGCGGGGCACGACACTCCTTTGCCGCCACTCACATAGCTTAAGAGCTATCGGCCTTCCCCATTGCCACCAGTTCCGCCGTCTTCGTTTCGATCGCGTCCTGCAGGCGGTCGTAGAACGTCTGGCGGTCGAGTCCCGGTTCGATCGGCGGCAGGAACTCCACACGCACCACGCCGGGATAGCGCCGGAACGACCGGCGCGGCCAGAACAGCCCCGAATTCAGCGCCACCGGCACGCAGGGCACGCCAAGCTCGGTATAGAGGAACGCCACGCCGAACTTGTATTTCGGCTCGGCGCCCGGTGCGCGGCGGGTGCCTTCCGGGAAGATGATGATCTCGCGGCCTCTCGCCGTTTCGCGTTTGGCGCGCTCGGTCATTGCCGCCAGCGCCTGCGAGCGCCGGCCGCGATCGACCGGGATCATCTCAGCCTTGGCGGCGCACCAGCCGAAGAACGGAATCCAGAGCAGTTCGCGCTTCAGGATATAGGCCGGATCGTCCAGCACCGTGATCAGCGCGAAGGTTTCCCACATCGACTGATGCTTGGAGGCGATCAGGGCTGCGCCCTTCGGGATGTTCTCAAGACCGCGAAATTCGCAGCCGATATTGCAGATGACCTTCAGGAGCCAGAGATTGACACCGCTCCAGCTTTTCACCATCGCCCATAGCGCGCCGCGCGGCATCGCAAGCGTCGGCATCGCCGCGATCAGATAAACGAACAGCACCAGATAGAAGACGATATTGAAGATGACGGAGCGGATGACGATCACGGTTTCAGTCCGAGTTGATCACGCGAAAAACCGGTCGACCGCTGGGACCTGGATACGCGCCAGTGCCGCGACGTATTTCAGATATTCGGTGAATAGAAGCCGAAGGGTCGGGCCGTGCGTCCAGCCGGCTTTCAGCTGCTCGCTGATCACCGGAAACTCGATCAGCACGGTGTCCGGAAGCTGATGCGACAACTCCGCCATCGCACGGGGCATGTGGTAGCTCGAGGTCACCACGATCAGCGACTTGAACCCGCGATCCATCGCCCAGCGGCGGGTCTCGGTGGCGTTGGTGATGGTGTTGACCGCGGTGCGGTCGAGATCGACGCAGCAGGCAATGATCTTCTCGTGTTCCGGACGAAGCCGCGCGATTTCCCGTTCGCTGGTCATCGGGTTGACGCCGGAGATAAGCAGCCGCTGGCCGCGGTCGCTCGCCAGGAGATCGATCGCATCCTCGATCCGCGACGCACCGCCGGTCAGCACCACGATCCCGTCGGCCTTTTCGGTGAAGGCAGCCTCGGCGGCCGGCAGGCGAGCCACGAACCAGACAAAGCCGGCGAAGAAAACAGCAGAAGTCAGCAGAGCAAGCCCGATCATCCAGCCGAAAAGCCGCATCAAGGGGGCAGAACGTGCCCCCTTCTGCGCGCGCAAGGGTCGATGTGATTCGGCTGACGGCATCGCTCAACCCTTACCAGAATAACGGTAAATGGGGCTCCGGAATGATGGTCTGGGCCTCAGATCGAGGCGATGGTCTGGTTCACGGTCCGCCGCGACGCTTCGGACGCAACCGCGGCGATCACCAGGATCTGCACGAAAATCACCAGATAGCCGCTGAAGCCAAGCGTGAGCGAGCCGAACAGCGCGGCGAATTGCTCTGGCCCGGCATTGCCGCGGATGATCGCCTCCACCGGTACGATCAGGGCGAATAGCACGATTGCGGCAAACCCGCCGAAAAGTCCGCCCTTCAGCCCAAGCCAGAGAAAATGCCGTTGAAACTGGCCAGCGATGAACCGGTCCTGCGCGCCAATGAAGTGAAGTACTTCGATCACCGGACGGTTGGCAGCCATCGCCCCACGGGTCGCAAAATTGACGCACAGGATCGTCACCGCGATCACTAATCCCAGCACGATAATACCGCCTACCACAACGACATCGGCGACGGCGCGCATCCGTCCGATCCAGCCGCGATGATCGTCAACCGTTGCGGTCGGAACCCTGTTGACCAGCGCGCTGCGCAGCGCCGCTACATCGACATCCGCGCCGGCGGCGAGCTTGACCACGATGACACGGGGAACAGGCAGTTCGTCGAGCTTGAGACCGCTGCCGAACCAGGGCTCCAGCAGCTTCGCGGATTCGTCGTTCGAATAGGGGCGAACCTCGGACACGCCGGCGAAGCCGCGCGCGAGATCGGACGCCTCCTTTACCGCAGCGTCCAGATCGCCTCCGCCGACCGGCCTGATCTGAATCGTCACCTCGCGCAGGACTTCGGCCTGCCAGTCCGCGGCATTCATGCGCACCAGCATCACCGCGCGGGTGGTCAGCGATGCGAGAAATGTCATGATTGCAACCACCGCGACCAGCGCGCGACCGCCGATCGACTGAGGCGGCACGATCGGCGATTCCATCTTCGGCAGCGGCGCAACGGACGCACCCTGCGCGTCCCGCGCCCCCCGCTGTGCTTTTCTCGCTGCGCGCGCCATGCGACCTCAATCGTACAGGTGCAGGCGGCCGCCATGAAGCACAAGGCGGCGCGCGTCAAACTGATCCATCAGCGCGATGTCGTGGGTCGCGATCACAATCGACGTGCCGGATTTGTTCAATTCCTGGAAAAGATGCAGCAACCGCTTGCCGAGCCCCGGATCGACGTTGCCTGTCGGCTCGTCCGCAAGCAGGAGATGCGGCCGCGCCACCACCGCGCGGGCAATCGCGGCGCGCTGCTTTTCGCCGCCCGACAGAACCGGCGGCAACGCCCACATGCGCTCGCCCAACCCGACCCATTGCAGCAGTTCAATCACCTCGAAGCGATAGGTGCTCTCCTCACGGCCCATGATGCGGAACGGCAGCGCCACATTCTCGTAGGTGGTCATATGGTCGAGCAGCCGGAAATCCTGGAACACGATGCCGATGCGTCGGCGCAGGCTCGCAAGATTGTCGTTATCGAGCGTGGAGGTATCCCGGCCGAACAGCGTGATCAGGCCTCGGGTCGGCTTCAGCGACAGGAACAGAAGCTTCAGCAGCGAGGTCTTGCCCGCGCCCGAAGGGCCGGGCAGGAACTGGAACGAATTCGGCTCGATCCGGAAGGTCAGGTCGCGCAGGATTTCCTGGCCCATCCCGTATCGCAAACCGACATTCTCGAATCGGACCACGCGGCCTCCAGTTCATGCCCGCCAATGCAACGAACATTCAGGTCTTTCCGGGGCGCCGTCCCGCCTGTCGAGCGAGTACCCGAACCCGCCATTATGGGAAGCACAGCCCGGTATGGTTTCCAATCCGTTAACGAACGGCTGCTAGCGTCGCGGCCGAAAAACTGACCGGCGCGAATCAGCGATGCTCATTGTCTGCCCCAATTGCGCAACCTCCTATCAGGTGAGCCCGGAAAGCATCGGAGAAACCGGTCGCTCGGTCCGATGCAAGACCTGCCACAATGTCTGGTATGAGCAACCGCGCCAGCTCGCCGCAGAATCTGCGCACGCGGCTGATGACGCGCTCGACCCCACCCTGATACGGCCACCTCTGGACGATGTGGTGCACGTCGGCATGGGCCGTACGGGGTCCAGCGCCTTCGGAACCGATCTTCCGGATACCGACTTCTCGCGGGACACGGCAGCCGGGGCAGGCGTTTACGACGCTGCCCCGTCGATTGTGCCGCCTGACGGTCCGGCCTACGACCGTCCACGCATCGGCACGCCGACCAATGTCGAACGAGCCGCAGCTTCGCGTGCAGGCAAGCGACGAGCGCCACGACGCTTTGTGCTGTCGCGGCATGCGTTGCCGGCCGCGATCTGTGCGCTTGTTCTGGTTCTGTGTTGTCTGGTCGCCGCCCGTCAGCAGATTGTCCGCTTGCTGCCGCAGACAGCCTCGCTCTATGCAGCGATCGGATTGCCGGTCAATCTGCGCGGGTTGGCGTTCGAAAACCTCAAGACTCTGCGCGATGAGCAGGACGGCGTTCCGATGCTGGTCGTCGAGGGCGAAATCGTCGGCACCACGGCGCGTCATACCGAAGTGCCCCGGCTGCGCTTTGCGGTGGTCGATCGCAGCGGCAAGGAGATCTATGCCTGGACCGCGCGGCCATCCCGTACCTTGCTGCCGCCGGGCGAAACCTTGCCATTCCGAACGCGGCTCGCTTCGCCGCCCGCCGAGGCGAATGGCATATCGGTCCGTTTCTTCAACCGGCACGATACACAAGCCGGATTCATGTGAGGGGTCATGGCGCGAATACTGCTTGCGGAAGACGAGGACTCACTGCGCGAACTGGTCGCGCGGGCTCTGAAACAGGACGGGCACGAGGTGGTTGCCAATAGCGACGGCGCGGCGGCGCTCGACGCGCTGCTGCGCGACGACGGGGCATTCGATCTTCTGCTGACCGATATCAAAATGCCGATGATGGACGGAATCGCACTCGCTCTTGCCGCTAGCCGCGATTACCCCGCGCTGCCGATTCTGCTGATGACCGGCTATGCCGATCAGCGCGAGCGCGCGTCCGGACTGGAACTTCTGATCCGCGACGTGATCCCGAAGCCGTTCACGCTGGCAACGATCTGCGGCGCGGTTCGCGACGCATTGTCGGTCCCGCAGATGCATTAAGGGCAATCTCGGCGAACCGCTCGCGGCCGCTCAGAAATCCTTCAGCAGCCGCTCGAGATAATCGAGCTCCAGCTGCGGCCGTGCCGGATCGGAAAAGCGACGGCGCAATTCGTCGAGAATACGGCGCGCCCGCTGCACGTCGATCTCACCCGGCACCTTGACGGTGGAATCGTCGCTGTAATCGCGACCCTGGCGCAAGGGCCGGCCCAGCGGATCGGTCTCCTGCTGTGCACGCGACGGTCCATTGCGGCCGGGCTGGCCGGGTCCCTGGCCCATGCCCGGTTGCTGCTGCATGGCCTGCGCCATGCCCTGAGCGCCGCGACGAAGCGCTTCGAGTGCGCGACCTTGTGAACCGACCGCACCGTCGGCATTGCCGTCGCCGAGCTG
>JAEZBA010000704.1 GCA_023430245.1 Pseudomonadota bacterium | reverse complement strand
CCCAGTTATCGGTGCAGACGCTCACGCCCGAGGCCTCGTCGCCCGGTGCCGCGCAGGCCTTGGCAACTCTGGCCCGGACCTACGATCTCGCGGTCGTCAAGCAATCGAGCGGCAATGAAGACGTGACCTCGCAGGACATCATCGAAGCGGTGCTGTTCAATTCGGGACGTCCGGTGCTGATCGTTCCCTATGTCCAGAAGGCCGGCTTTTCCGTGAAGCGGGTTCTGGTGTGCTGGGACGGCAGCCGCGCGTCGGCGCGGGCGGTCGCCGACAGCCTGCCGCTGATCGCCAAGGCAAACAACGTGCAGGTTCTCACTGTGGTTACCGGCAAGTTCGACGAGAACGATGTGGCCGGCGCGGATATTGCCGAGCATCTGGCACGCTACAAGCTCCGGACCGAACTGACGCGGCTTCCGGCTCCCGATATCGACGTTCCGAACGCCATTCTCTCGCATGCCGCGGATGTCGACGCGGACCTGATCGTCATGGGCGCGTACGGCCATTCGCGTCTGCGCGATTTCGTGCTGGGCGGCGCTACCCGCGGCATGCTCAAGACCATGACGGTGCCGACCCTGATGTCGCACTAATCTCCGCGAGTCGGAACCCAAGACCACGTTGCTGCATTGATTGCCTCTTGCGCATGACCTGCTGCGGATACCGCTTGGGCGGTATCCGCCTGCTTTGAGGTGGCGATGTCGTTTTCTTTCGGAATCGAGGAAGAATATTTCCTGGTCGACAGCCGCACCATGGCGGTCGTGCGCAGGATGCCGGACGGCTTTTTCGCGGCCGCCAAGGCGGCCTTGGGCGACCGGGTCACCGGAGAATTCCTGCAATCGCAGATCGAGATCGTGACGGTGCCGCAAACCGACATCGCCGCGGCGCACACGGAGTTGCGCACGATGCGGCAGACGCTTGGAGCGGTTGCCAATGACTACGGCCTTGCCATCATGGCCGCTGGCACGCATCCGACGGCGATCTGGGAGCGCTCGCGGCAATCGGTCGGCGAGCGCTACGACAGCGTGATGGACGATCTGCAAATGATCGGCCGCCGCAACATGCTGTGCGGCATGCATGTGCATGTCGAATTGCCCGAGCCAGACGAGCGTATCAACGTCATGACGCGGATGCTGCCGCACATGCCGCTGTTCATCGCGCTGTCGACGTCATCGCCGTTCTGGCGCTCGCAGCCGACCGGTCTGCTCGGATACCGGCTTGCGGCCTACGACGAATTGCCGCGCACCGGGCTTCCCGAATTGTTCAAGAGCAAGCAGGACTTCGACGCCTATATCGACGCGCTGGTGCAGGCCGGCGTGATGCCCGACGCAAGCTATATCTGGTGGGCGGTACGCCCGTCGCTCGAACACCCGACGCTGGAATTGCGCGCGCCCGACGTCTGCACCAGCGTCGACGATGCGATCGCGATCACCGCGCTTTACCGCTCGGTGACGCGCAGGCTGACGCTCAATCCGTCGCAGAATGCCGACATGACCGCGATCACCCGCGCGATCGTAGTCGAAAATAAATGGCGAGCGCAGCGCTACGGCGTGCACGGCACCTTTGCACGCCTCGAGCGCGACGGACCGATCACCGTCGCCGCGATGCTGGAGGATGTCATCGCCGAGGTGACGCCGGATGCCGAAGCGCTCGGTTGCCTCGACGCGCTGCTGCGTTGCCGGACCATCGTCGAGAAAGGCACCTCAGCCGACCGGCAGATGGCGATTTTCGAACAGCATGCCGACAACCCCGAAGTAGGCCTGCGCCGGGTGTCGGAATGGCTGGTGGAGAAGACGATGGCATGACCCGGCATGAGGCGATTAGGCTTCCTCCGCCGCCGGCAGCGCGATCTGCACCACCACGCCACGGGCGCGCGCGTCGACCACGCCAAGCGCGCGCAGCGACAACAGCGTGAGGGCCTGGACCGCGTCGCGCAGGCGCGCCGGATCGGTCTCACTGTCCGCAGCAAGCGGCCCAATCAGCCCTTCCACCAACGCGCCGACCAGCGCCGCCGCTGCGAGGCGCACATCCTGCGCCGGCAGATGGCCGGCCTGCATCGCCGCCACGATCCGCGTCTGGAATTCCTCCGCAAGGGCGCGCCGGAATGCCACCCGCACGGCCTCGATTTCAGTTTCGGCGGGATCGGCGATCATCGCCCAGACCAGTTTCCGCTGCCGCAGGGCCCGGGTGGCAAAGGTGGCGATCGCCGCGGCCAAGGCCGATAGCGGACCCGGGGCGGCCTTCCCGGCCTTGCTGATGGCTGCGATTTCCCGTTCCGCCGCGGCGCCGATCAGCGCCGTCACCAGTTCAACCTTGGACGGGAAATACCGGTAGACGGTGCCGGTCGCGATCCCAGCCCGCTCCGCCACGGCTGCGACCTGCAAGGCGGCCATGCCGCCTTCCGTCGCCACCGCCCGTGCCGCCGCGACGATGGCCTGATGCCGGGCAGCCTGCTTGCGGGCGATATGGGCCGTGCGCCGATAGGGCATGGATGGAGTGAATCATGATTCACGAGATCGGGGCAAGGAGCTCTGCGAATGCCGCTGCTTCCCAATTATTTCACGGTCAAGCTGCGTGCAATTTTGACGCCAACCCTCCTCTGGTTGAACAAAGCTTCGGATGCCGCGACAATGTCAATCAGATTCGAGCTTTCCGCGTCGCGCTTGAACGGCGGGAGATTCTGGAAAAGCATTTGAGGTTGCAAAGCGATGGCAGGGTCGACGTTCAAGAC
>JAEZBA010000689.1 GCA_023430245.1 Pseudomonadota bacterium | reverse complement strand
GCTCACAATAGTCCGTTCGCCATCGCCCGAGATGAAGATAGAGGATCGCGACGAGACCGCTCCGTCGAGGCGCACGACATGCGCGACATCGATCGCATCGCGCGCAAGCTTCGCAACCACGTTATCGCCCGTCAGATCCTGCCCGGCCGGTCCGCCCAGCGGCGAGACTACGCGGGCCCGTCCGCCAAGACGGCTGATCGCGATCGCAGCATTCGCGGCGCATCCGCCCAGCACCGAAAAGAAGTCCTGGGCGCGGGTCTTCGCGCCGGGAACCGGAAAAGCCGCCAGGCGGTAGACATGATCCATGACCGCCATTCCGGCGCAGACGATCAGCTTGCCTCGCGCCTGGTCAGGCAAAGACATCGTCGCCCTTCTCCACCCAGGCCCGAATGATGTGATGGGCGATGGCCACGGGTGGCGGCGTACCGAGCCCGTCCGGATGCGTGCGCATCAGCATCGTCGCGGCCTCGTCGCGGGAAAACCAGCGCGCGTCCTCCAATTCGTCCCGGGCCACCACGATCTCATCCGAGATCGCTTCGGCATGACAGCCGATCATCAGCGAGGACGGAAACGGCCAGGGTTGCGATGCGAAATAACGCACACGGCCGCAGCGGATTCCGGCCTCTTCCAGCGTTTCGCGCCGTGCGGCTTCTTCCAGGCTTTCGCCCGGCTCGACGAAACCCGCGAGGCACGACCACATGCCTGGCGCGAAATGCGCTTGCCGACCCATCAGGCAATACTCGCCGCGCACCGCGAGCATGATCGCCACTGGATCGGTGCGCGGAAAATGCTGTGCCCTGCAGTTCGGACAATCGCGGCGCCAGCCGCCCTCCACCACATTGGTGGGATGGCCGCAATTGCTGCAAAAGCGATGGCGCGCATGCCAGTGCAGCAGCGCCTTGGCTTCCGCGAGCGGCGGCAAATGCTCGGGCGCCACCAGTCCCTGCACCGCGATCGAACGCAGGTCGACGATATGAAATCGCGCGTCGGTCTTCAGCGACTCGATGACGTCCTGCGCGAGCGACAGACCGAACCGGCCGGTTTGCTGCTGCAAGCCAAGAAACAGCCGGTTTGACACGGCTGCAAAGGCCGCAAGTTCGTCCGGCAAAAACATCGGATCGAAAGCGTCGCCCATCCGTTTCAGCACGATCATCTCGCCGCCGATCAGGTAGAAGCCGGAACCCGCGCTGACGCAGCAGGCTTCAAGAAAATCCGGATCGATCCGGCGCGCTGCTGCGCGGTCGAGCAGGCTGTCGACATAGCCGAGCGCGGGCCAGGGCCCGAAGCGCATTGCATTTTGCATGATCAAGACACCCAGAGTTTCTTCTTCATCGCATCCATGAAGCGGTCAATCTCGCTGGAATCATGGTCGCGCGGCGGGGCGACGCCCCAGACCGGCTTCGGCCAGGCCTTGTCGGTCTTGCAGCGTGCGATGACATGCACATGAAGCTGCGGCACGGCGTTGCCCAGCGCCGCGACGTTGAGCTTGTCGCATTGGGTCACAGCCTGCAGTACCCGGCTGACGCGAGCGATTTCCACCATCAGCTGGGCCTGCTCGACCTCCGCCAGATCGATGATCTCCACAATGCCGGGCCGGCGCGGAACCAGCAGCAACCAGGGATAATTCGCGTCCCGGGCGACCAGCACCCGCGACAAAGCGAGATCGCCGAGTTCGATGGTGTCCCGCACAAGTTGCGGGTGCAGCGACCATTGATCCGAATTCATGAGATTGTCCAAGGCATTGCGGGGCGCGTCAGGTTATCACCCCGGGCGCCGTTTTGCTTGCTTTCGGGGCGGCAAGGCCCGATATAACACGCGGGAGGTTGGCGGTGGGCGAGCCACTCGCCAACCGGGTCAGGTCCGGAAGGAAGCAGCCCTAACGAGCTCCGGTTCGGGTCGCTCGTCAGCCTCCCACCTCTTTTTTCGCCGCCAGTAGAGGTGTCCGGGCCGCGCCGGAGCCGCGAACCCGGAAGCGCCAGGGGCGCCATGAGCGAGACCAGCAATCAGACGGCGGGACTGGCCGCGCCGCAAAGTTCGGCACAAAGTCCGGAACTTGGCGCCGGCGGCTATCGCGTGCTGGCGCGCCGCTACCGGCCATCCACCTTCACCGACCTGATCGGTCAGGACGCGATGGTCCGAACCGTCTCGAATGCCTTCGAGACCGGGCGCATCCCGCAAGCCTGGATCCTGACCGGGGTCCGCGGCGTCGGCAAGACCACCACCGCCCGCATCCTCGCGCGCGCATTGAATTATCAATTGCCGGACGGGTCGATCAAAGGCCCGACCATCGATATGCCGGTGATGGGTGAGCATTGCCAGGCGATCATCGAGAGCCGGCATATCGATGTCCACGAGATGGATGCCGCCTCGCATAACGGCGTCGATGACGTGCGGCAGATCAACGACGCGGTGCGCTATGCGCCGGTGAGTGCGCGCTACAAGGTCTATATCCTCGACGAAGTGCACATGCTGTCGACGGCCGCGTTCAACGCGTTGCTGAAGACGCTGGAGGAACCGCCACCGCACGCCAAGTTCGTGTTCGCGACCACCGAGATCAGAAAAGTGCCGATCACGGTGCTGTCCCGGTGTCAGCGGTTCGATCTTCGGCGCGTGGACGGCGATCTTCTGGTCCGGCATCTGGCCGGCATCGCCGAGAAGGAAAGCGTCAGCGTCGAAACCGAAGCGCTGGCGCTGATCGCGCGTGCGGCGGAGGGCTCGGTGCGCGATTCGCTGTCGCTCCTCGATCAGGCGATTTCGCACGCGGCCGGCGAGGTGCGCGCCGAGGATATCCGGCAGATGCTCGGGCTGTCGGATCGCTCGCGCATCGTCGACCTGTTCGAGATGCTGCTCAAGGGGGATGTCGGCGCCGCGCTGAAGGAACTGCGCGATCAGTACGATTCCGGCGCCGATCCCGTCATCATTCTGTCCGATCTCGCCGAATTCACGCATTTCGTGACGCGCGTGAAGCTCGTTCCGTCCGTCGCGGACGATCTCTCGCTCAGCGAACCCGAGCGCGTGCGCGGCCGCGCCTTCGCGGCGCAACTCTCGATGCGCATCCTGTCGCGAACCTGGCAGATGCTGCTGAAGGGCCTCACCGAGGTGCAGCAGGCGGCGCGCCCGGTGGCGGCCGCGGAAATGCTGCTGGTGCGGATCGCTTATGCCGCCGACCAGCCGACCCCGGACGAAGCAATCCGAGCGCTCGCCGGCGGCACGCAGATGGAAGCGGCAAGCCTGTCCGCACCCCGCGGCAATGGCGGCAACGGCAGCGCGGCATCGGCCCCATTCGCGGGAACGCCCACACCGGTCGCGATGACAGCCTCGCATTCCGAAACATCGCGCGGCGGACCGCGCGCCATGGCGGCGCCGGCGCTGAACGAAGCGCCTCGTCCGCTCCAAACCGCGCCGTCACCGCAGCCGCTGGTCCTCGGCAGCTTCGAGGCCGTGGTGCAGCTTGCCGCAGAGAAGCGCGACCTCCGGATCAAGGCCGCGCTGGAGCGCGATATGCGGCTGGTCCGTTGCGAGGACGGGAAGCTTGAAATCGCACTCGAACCCGGCGCCGCCCAGACCCTGGTCAACGAACTGTCCGGCAAGCTCACGATGTGGACCGGGCGGCCCTGGGTGGTGGTGCTGTCGCGCGAGCCGGGTCAACCGACCTTGAAGGCGCAGATGGATGCGCGGGACGCCGAGCTGAAGCGCGGCGTGCGCGCCGATCCGCTGGTGCAGGCGGTGCTGGAACGCTTTCCTGGCGCGGAGATTGTGGCGGTACGCCCGCGCGAAATCGAGCCGCCAACGGCTGAGCCGGAGTTCGACGCGCTTCCCATCGATCCTGACGACGATGACAGCGACAACGACAGGTAAAATTTGGACAGGTAAAACTTGGAAAGGTGAGACATGGCCGATTTCATGGGCATGATGAAGAAGGCGGCCGAACTGCAATCCAAGATGCAGTCGATGCAGGCCGAGCTCGAGACCGTATCGGTCGAAGGTGCTTCCGGTGGCGGCGTGGTCAAGGTGACGCTGTCCGGCAAGGGCGATCTCAAGAGCGTGAAGATCGACGATTCGCTGATGAAGCCGGACGAGAAGGAAATCGTGGAAGATCTTCTGGTCACCGCGCATGCCGACGCCCGCAAGAAGCTTGAAGTGGTGATGGCGGAGAAGATGCAGGCGCTGACCGGCGGCCTGCCGCTGCCCCCGGGCATGAAATTGCCGTTCGGATGACCACGGCGGCCGACGATTATCTGCTCGCTCCGGACCCGCACGATCCGCGGCTGACCGAACGCGTGCGCGGCGTCGATCAGACCGGTGCCGAAATCGAGACGCTGGTGACGGTCGAGCGGCCGCTGACGATCTTCCTGAATGCGCAGGAGATCGTGACCGCGATGACAATCGCCGATCATCCCGACTATCTCGCGATCGGCTATCTGCTCAACCAGAACATGCTGCAGCCGGACGATGTGGTGACCGGCGTCGATTACGACGAGGAGCTGTCCGTCGTCGTGGTGCGCACCGAGCGCGAAACCAACTACGAGGAAAAACTGAAGAAGCGGGTACAGACCTCCGGCTGCGCGCAGGGCACGATTTTCGGCGACCTGATGGACGCGCTGGAAGGCGTCACGCTGCCGGCGACGCCGCTGCGCACCTCATGGCTCTATGCGCTGACGCACAAGATCAACACCACGCCGTCGCTGTACCTTGAAGCCGGCGCGATTCATGGCTGCGTGCTGGCGCACCAGGACAAGCCGCTCGTCTATATGGAAGACGTCGGCCGCCACAACGCCGTCGACAAGATCGCGGGCTGGATGTTCCAGCAGAAGATGCCGACGCATGACAAGATCTTCTACCCCACCGGCCGCCTCACCTCCGAGATGGTGATCAAGACCGTCCGTATGGGCATCCCGATTCTGGTGTCGCGCTCGGGCTTCACGGCTTGGGGCGTCGAACTGGCGCGCAAGGCCAATCTCACGCTGGTCGGCCGCGCGCGTGGCAAGCGGTTCATCGCGCTCGCCGGCGAGGAGCGCATCGTGTTCGATCAGGACTTGCGCTTCGTCGAGGAGGAAAGCGCGCGGCACCGGCGCAAGGCTGCGGTGCATGATGAGTG
>JAEZBA010000666.1 GCA_023430245.1 Pseudomonadota bacterium | reverse complement strand
CAGCAGCACCTGCTGCCAGGTGACCGGGATCACGCCGGCCTGCACCATGCGGTCCATTGCATATTTGTGCGCATCGCTCGAGGTGCCGCCGGAAGCATCGGCGACCATGTAGATCTCGTAGTCGCTGTCATTCATCGCCGAGAGCGCGAACATCAGGTTGCAGACTTCGGTCCACAAGCCGGACACCACGATCTTCTTGCGGCCGGTGGCGGCGAGCGCATCGCGGACGTTCTGGTCGTCCCAGGAGTTCATCGACGTACGCTCGAGGATCTTGTGCTCGGGATAAACCGCGAGCAGTTCCGGATAGGTGTGGCCCGAGAAGCTTTCGGTTTCGACGGTGGTGATGGTGGTCGGTACGTTGAACACCTTGGCGGCCTTGGCCAGCGCGACGACGTTGTTCTTCAGCGTCTGGCGGTCGATCGATTGCACCCCAAACGCCATCTGCGGCTGCTGGTCGATGAACAGGAGCTGGCTGTTATCGGGGGTCAGGAGGTCGAGGAAGTTGGGTGTCGACTTGGTCATGGGGTCTCTCCGTTTGCGCTTTGTCGGAGCCGCCATCGGCTCTTCGATTTGATGCAGAGACCTTATCCGGGTGACATGATCGCAACAATCTGGTAAAAAGAAAACATATTGGTTCCATAAAGGACGCAATATGGATCGGCTGGATGCGATGCGAGCCTTCGTGCGGGTGGTAAACAGCGGCAGCTACGCCGAGGCGGCGCGCCAACTCGGGCTGACCCGATCGGCGATCTCGAAGGCGGTGACCGAGCTGGAGCATCATCTCGGCGCGCGGCTGCTTGATCGCACCACACGGCGCGTGACGCCAACCGAAGCGGGCCGCGCCTATCACGAGCGCGTCGCCGGCATCCTTGCCGATGTCGACGAGACCGAAACCGCGATATCACGCCTGCATGACGAGCCGAAGGGGCTGCTGCGGGTCAATGCGCCGATGTCGTTCGGAACGCTCTATCTCGCGCAGGCGATTGCCGATTTCATGCTGGCCTATCCCGATCTGCGGATCGAGGCGATTATGAACGACCGCTTCATCGATCCGCTGGAAGAGGGCGTCGACGTCACGGTGCGGATCGGCGTGCTGCAGGACTCAAGCTTGATCGCGCGCAAGCTCGCGCCGGCGCGTCGGGTGCTGGTGGCATCCCCCGGCTATCTGAAAAGTCACGGCGTCCCGGCCACGCCCGCGGAGCTCGCGGATCATCGCGCGCTCAATTTCGGCCACGCCTCGGGACAGCAGCGCTGGCAGTTGCAGGATGGCGATGAGGTCATGAGCGTGCCGATCGACGCGGCTTTGTGCTCGAATAACGGCGATGTGCTGCGCGCCGCCGCGCTCAACGGCAACGGCATCACGTTGTTGCCGACGTTCATGGTCGGCCCGGATATTGCGGCCGGCCGGCTGTCGATCGTGTTGCCGGATCACCCACCGGTCGGGCTCGGCATCTATGCGCTTTATGCGCCGAACCGCTACCTTGCCGCCAAGACCCGGGTGTTCGTCGATTTCCTGTCGGCGCGCTTCGGCGACCGGCCGGACTGGGACCGGTTTTGAGGGTGCCTCGCTGGCCGTCGGGGAGGGCTGAGGGGCATGCGACCCAGTCATGGCCAGCCCCCTCACGCGGCTCGCATTTCGTGATACTCAAGGCGCGCCACGCGCGCCCATGACGCGCGATGACGGGAGATACAAATGCTCAAATTCTACTATAGCGGTGCGCCCAATCCGGTGAAGGTCGCGCTGTTCCTTGAAGAAGCCGGCATTCCCTACGAGGCGATCCCGGTCGATACCCGCAAGGGCGACCAGCACCAGCCGGACTTCCTGAAGATCAACCCGAATGCCAAGGTGCCGGTGATCGTCGACGGCGACGTCACCGTGTTCGACTCCAACGCCATCCTGCTTTACCTCGCCGACAAGACCGGCAAATTCCTGCCGCCGGCATCGGACAAGAATCGCGGCGAGTTGCTGTCCTGGCTGATGTTCGTCGCCTCCGGCGTCGGGCCGTTCTCGGGACAGTCCGTTCATTTCCGGCACTACGCGCCGAAGGATGGCTCCGATTACGCAGTGAACCGCTATGTCTACGAGGCGCAGCGGCATTACGGCGTGGTCGATGCCCGCCTTGCCACCCGCAAATACATGGTCGCCGAGACCTACACCATCGTCGACATGGCGCTGTGGGGCTGGGCGCGCATGGCGCCGTTCGTCGCCGGTGACGATACCTGGACGAAATTTCCGAACCTGAAGCGGCTGGTCGACGAGATCGGGGCGCGTCCAGCGGCCAAGATCGCGAACGGATTGAAGGACCGCCACGCCTTCAAGACCGATTTCGACGACGAGGCTCGCAAGGTCATGTTCCGCCACACCGAAGTGAAGGTGGCGTAGTCCGCGTTGCAACTGCTTCCTTGAGCCGCTCGTCCCCGCGAAGGCGGGGACCCAGAATCTTCGCTGGATGATGCCTGGATTCCCGCCTTCGCGGGAATGAGCGGAGCGAGGGGATCTGACAGCGTTAAGCCTCGCCCATCTCCTTCTCCACGCGCTTGCCTTCCGCGACCAGCGCCGCGGTCAGCGGCGTCATCGGCTCGCGCGCCGGAACCACCAGTCCGATCGTATGCATCGCCTCCGGTTCGACGATCGGGATCGCGCGGATGGTATCGGTGAGGCCAAGCGTCTCGGCTAGCTTGGCGGGCATCACTGTCGCCCAGCGTCCGGTGCGCACATGTGCGAACAGCACCACCACCGAATTGGATTCCAGCGTGGGCTGCGCGTTTCCGCCCGCCGCGCGCAGCAAGTGGTCGATGATCCGCCGGTTCTGCATGTCGGGCGTGAGCAGGCAGAGCGGCACGCGCGCGACCTCCGCCCAACTCACGCGGTCGCGATCGCCAAGCGGCGCATCGGGCGCGGTGAGAAGCTGGTAGCGCTCCTGATAGAGCGGCACCGTGTTGACGCGGCCGAGCGGCTCGTTGTCGAGATAGGTGATGCCGGCATCGATCTCGAGATTTTCCAGTTGCGTCAGAATCTGGATCGAGGTCTGCGACAGGATGGTGAAACGGACATCGGGATGGCGCGCCCGGAACGGCGTGGTGATCGCCGCCACCATGGCCAGCGCGGTCGGGATTGCGGCGATCTTCAGCCGCCCGGTCAGGCCCTTCTTGAGCGCGGTGATTTCCTGCCGCATGGCGCGGCTGTCGCTGACGATGCGGCGCGCCCAGTCGAGCGTACGCTGGCCTTCCGGCGTGAAGCCGATGAAGCGCGAGCCGCGCCGCACCAGCATCACCCCGAGCTGTTCCTCGAGCTGCTTGATGCCGGCCGACAAGGTCGGCTGCGTCACGCCACAGGAATCCGCCGCGCGGCCGAAATGCTCCTCCCGCGACAGCGCCATCAGGTATTCGAGCTTGTCCAGCATGCTGCGAAAACTAGCGTGTTTTCAGCCGCTTGGAAACAACGATAGAAAAATCCTATCGTTGGATCGGTAGTTGGGGATTGTTCTAAGGAAG
The DNA here is from genome assembly GCA_023430245.1 of Pseudomonadota bacterium. Classification (GTDB taxonomy): domain Bacteria; phylum Pseudomonadota; class Alphaproteobacteria; order Rhizobiales; family Xanthobacteraceae; genus Pseudorhodoplanes. The sequence continues at coordinate 933 of JAEZBA010000666.1, read as the reverse complement.
CGGCTTGGCGATGTTGTCTTATGAGCTCAACAGACACGCTAACCCGTTCCGCGCCTTTAAGTTTTGACGGTTCCGGCGGCCGCGGCCGCAGAGCCCGCAAGACCCCGAAGGGCCGCCAGATCGACACCACGGCGCTGGAGGAAATCCAGGGCCTGTTGACCGACCGGCCGCGCCGCCGCGACCTGCTGATCGAGCACCTGCATCTCATCCAGGACAAGTACGGCCACCTGTCCGCCGCGCATCTCGCCGCACTGGCGTTCGAGATGAAGATGGCGCTGGCGGAAGTGTACGAGGTCGCCACCTTCTATGCGCTTTTCGATGTGGTGAAGGAAGGCGAAACCCCGCCGCCGGCTGTGACGGTTCGCGTGTGCGATTCGCTGTCCTGCGCCATGGCCGGTTCCGAGCGGTTGCTGGAAGAACTCTCCGCGAAATACGGCAGCGACGTGCGCGTCATCCGTGCGCCCTGCATGGGCGCGTGCGAGCGCGCACCGGTTGCCGCGATCGGTCACGTGCAGACCTTCAATGCCAATGTCGAGAGCGTGGACGCGGCGGTGAAGCACGGCGCGCACGCGCATGCGGCGACGCCGGACGCCGATTTCGATGCCTATTGCAAGGCAGGCGGCTACACGCTGCTCAAGGATTGCCTCGACGGCAAGCGCACGCGCGACGAGATCATCAAGATCGTGAGCGATGCCGGCTTGCGCGGACTTGGCGGCGCGGGTTTTCCCACCGGCCGCAAATGGTCGCTGGTCCGTGCCGAGCCTGCACCACGCCTGATGGCGGTGAACGGCGACGAGGGCGAGCCCGGCACCTTCAAGGACCGCTATTATCTGTCGCGCGATCCGCATCGCTTCATCGAGGGTATGCTGCTCGGCGCCTGGGTGGTGGAAGCGCCGGACGTCTATTTTTATCTGCGCGACGAATATCCTGAAG
>JAEZBA010000563.1 GCA_023430245.1 Pseudomonadota bacterium | reverse complement strand
CTTGGAGGGACCGGACGCCTTGGCGAAATAGCCTTCGAAATCCGCGCCGTCGACCTTGTAGCCGACAGTGTCGCCGGCAAAGGCAGCGGTGCCGGCAAAGATGGCGAGCAGGCTGAGCAGGACAGCTTTCATGGCGGACGCTCCCGATGGAATTTTTACGGCGTCTGAGCGCCGGCCGGCGATTTTCACGCGATCGACGGCTCCGGGCAAGGGCTGGCGCCGAACCGGCCGGCGGAGGTGCGGGACCACGGGTTGCCCCGGCCGCCGCTGAGCGGCTAGAGGAAGGTCTGTGAGAGTTTTAGACCGGGTGGGGTGCGTGACCGACAATCCAGTGATCATCGCCGGTGGCGGCATCGGCGGGCTTGCGACCGCGCTGACCCTGCATCAGATCGGCGTCCCGTGCGTGGTGTTCGAGGCGGTGCGCGAGATGCGTCCGCTCGGCGTCGGCATCAACATGCAGCCCAACGCCGTGCGCGAACTTTACGATCTCGGTTTCAGCGAGGCCGATCTCGACCGCGTCGGTCTTCCCGCGAAGGAATGGGCGCTGGTCGGGCTGAACGGCAACGACATCTACTCGGAGCCGCGCGGCCTGCTGGCCGGCTATCACTGGCCGCAATATGCGGTGCATCGCGGGCTGTTCCACATGATGCTGCATGATGCGGTGGTGCAGCGGATCGGGCCGCAGGCGGTGCGGCTCGGCAGCCGGGTCAACGGCTATCGCAACCATGCCGATGGCAGCGTCACTGCGCTAATCGAACATGCCGATGGCTCGACGTCGGAGACGCGCGGCGCGCTCCTGATCGGCGCCGACGGCATCCACTCGGCGATCCGGGCGCAGATGCATCCCGACCAGCCGCCGATCCACTGGGGTGGCGCGATCATGTGGCGCGGCACCACCTGGGGCAAACCGATCCGCTCGGGCGCCTCCTTCGTCGGCCTCGGCACCCATCGCGAGCGGGTGGTGTTCTATCCGATCTCGCATCCCGACCCGCAGACCGGGCTGTCGATGATCAACTGGATCGCCGAGGTCACGCTGGACAACAGCGAGGGCTGGAAGCAGAGCGGCTGGTTCCGGCAGGTCGAGACCGACGATTTCGCGCGGCATTTCGACGACTGGGTCTGGGACTGGCTGGACGTCCCGGCGATGCTGCGGAATGCCGAAGCCGTGTTCGAAAATCCGATGATCGATCGCGATCCGGTTCCGACCTGGCGCGACGGACCGGTGCTGCTCATGGGCGATGCCGCGCACGCGATGTATCCGACCGGTTCCAATGGCGGCAGCCAGGCGATCATGGACGCGCGCCTTCTGGGGGCGGCGATGGTCGAGCATGGCGCGACGGCCGAGGCGCTGGCCGCGTTCGATGCCAAGCTATGCGGGCCGATCTCGCAGCTGGTGTTGCGCAATCGCGGCGCCGGTCCGTTCGGGCTGCTCAATTTAGTCGACGAGCGCTGCGGCGGCACCTTCGATAATATCGACGATGTGATCCCGCCGCAGGAGCGTGCCGAGTTCATGGCCGGCTACAAGGCCGCAGCGGGGTTTGCGATCGAGACCCTCAACAAGGCGCCGCAGACGATCCCGCCGGGCGCGCGGGTGCGGGCGGTGGAGGGTGTGGCCTGACTTCCGCGCGAAGCGAGGGGCTCAGTTGATCGTGCGCGGCGCGTGCACCGAGTCGAGCGAGAAGGCGGGAATATCGATATCGAAATTCTCGCCCTCCTCGGTGACCATGCCGTAGCGCCCGGCCATGATGCCCGAGGGGGTCTGCAGCGGAACTCCGCTGGTATATTCGAAGCTCTCGCCCGGCGGAATCACCGGTTCCTCGCCCACCACACCCGCGCCGCGCACTTCCTGCACCCGCCCGAACGCGTCGGTGATGTGCCAGTAGCGGGTCTTGAGCTGGACGGTCTCGCCGCCGTTATTCGATATCTCGATGGTATAGGCCCAGAAGAACTGACCCTTGTCCGGCGCCGAGCGATCGGACATGAACCGCGGCGTCACGGTGACTTCAATATTTCGTGTGGTGGCGCGGTACATGCGATCCTGCGTCCGGCCCGGATTTAGCGATAAATAACAGCTTCAATTCGCGACTTGCAACCCGCACCGCGCTCGGCGAATGTCGGACGCGAACGGATTGGTGTGAACGAACCGGCAATGGCGAAAGCGATACCGACCGACCGCGACCTGCGGCTCGACCTGTTTCGTGGCATCGCGCTCTGGTTCATCTTTCTCGGCCATATTCCTTCCAATATCGTCGCCTGGATCACGATCCGCAATTACGGCTTCAGCGACGCCACTGAAATTTTCATCTTCGTATCGGGCTTCACCGCCGCCTTCGTCTATGGGCAGGCGATGCGGAGCTATGGGTTCGTGGTGTCGAGCGCGCGCATCCTCAAGCGTGCCTGGCAGATCTACGTCGCGCATATCTTCCTGTTCGTGATCTATATGGGCCAGATCGCCTATGTGGCGCGCGGCTTTCAGAACCCGCTCTACGCGGAAGAAATGAACATCCTGGAATTTCTGCAGCAGCCGGACGTGACGCTGGTCCAGGCGCTGCTTCTGAAGTTCAAGCCGGTCAATATGGACGTGCTGCCGCTCTACATCGTGCTGATGGCCTGCTTTCCGCCGGTGCTGTGGCTGTTGCTCAAACGGCCGACGATCGCGCTGGCGTTGTCGGTCCTGCTCTACGCCTTGACCTGGGAGTTCGGATGGAACCTGCCAGCCTATCCGAGCGGCTATTGGTTCTTTAATCCGCTGGCCTGGCAGCTCCTGTTCGTATTCGGCGCCTGGTGCGGGCTGGGCGGGGCCGCGCAGCTCAAGTGGTTGCTGCAATCGAGGATTACGCTGACCGTTGCGATCGCCTATCTCGCCTTCGCGTTCCTGATCACGCTGACCTGGCATATACCGCGGCTGGCGCCCTACGTGCCGCGCTGGCTCGCGGAGCAGATCTACCCCATCGACAAGACCAATCTGGACGTGCTGCGGTTCGCGCATTTTCTGGCTGTGGCGGCGGTCACGGTTTATTTCGTGCCGCGCGACTGGGCGCCGCTGCGGTCGCGCTGGCTCTACCCGGCGATCCTGTGCGGGCAGCATTCGCTGGAGATTTTCTGCCTCGGGGTGTTCCTGGCCTTCGCCGGCCATTTTGCGTTGGTCGAAATCTCGCCCGGCATCCTGATGCAGGTGCTGGTCAGCTTGTTAGGCATTTTTATAATGGTCGCCGTGGCCTGGTTCCTGTCGTGGTACAAGGGGGCCACGGCACGCAAGGTCGCCGCCCGCGCGGTTGACGGTGGCGCCAGACCCTCGCTAGGAGGCGAGGCATGAGGGCATTGATTTACGCGGTTTTTGCGCTCGTTCTGGTCGCCGCCTCCGGCCCGGCCAAGGCCCAGATTCAGCCGCAGGCGCCCGCCGATCAGCCGAAACAGATGGGTCCGGTGACCGTGCCGCTTCCGGATTCCGATCCCTGCGAGGTGCCGGGCTATATCCTTTTCGGCGAGAGTAAGCTCGACCATGTCCGGAAAGTAGTGGAGGAGCACAAGCGCCTGACGGTGCTGGTCGTCGGCTCCGGTTCGTCGGTCATGCCGGGACCCGACGGGGTCGGAAAGGCCTATCCCGGAAAGCTGGAACAAGCGCTGCGGAAGCGTTTTCCGGGCGTCGATATCAAGGTCATCGCGCTCGCGAAGTCGCGTCAGACGGCGGCGGACATGACCCAGGCCCTGGAAAAGGCGCTGCTCGACCATAAACCCGATTTGGTGATATGGCAGACGGGCACTGTGGATGCGATGCGGGGGGTGGACCCGGAAAGCTTTCGCATTTCACTCGACGACGGGATCGACCATATCGTGGATGCCGGCGCCGACGTGATCCTCATGAACATGCAGTACAGCCCGCGTACCGAAACCATGATTTCGCTGTCGAACTATGCCGACATCATGCAGGTCGTGGCGCGCGATCGCGATGTGCCGCTGTTCGACCGGCGCGAGATCATGCGCTACTGGAACGACAACGGGAATTTCGACCTCAACCTCGCCACCAAGGATCTGGCGACCGCATACAAGGTGCATGACTGCCTCGGCCGTGCGCTGGCGTCGCTGGTGGTCGAGGCATCCAATCTTGATGGCATCAAAGCGAGACCGACCCAGTGAGCGAGTGTGCCCGCCCTTTTCGTCTTTCGATATCCTGTGCCCTGATCGCCGCGCTGTTGGCGCTCGGCGCGGGGGCCGCTCACGCCGAAGATCACGCGCCCGATCTGGCTGCGGTGACCCCGGCCACACCCGCTGCACAGCCGCGCTGCGCCGCACCTGAGGACGTGACGCGACTGATGAACCCGCTGGCGCGCACCGGCCGCAGGCTCGCAGCCGGAGAGCCGGTCAAGATCGTCGCGATCGGCTCGTCCTCGACTGCCGGGGCCGGCGCCAGCGCGCCCGACAAGACCTACCCATCGCGGTTAGCGGTCGAACTCGAAGCCCGCTTTCCGGCCCATCCCATCACCGTGGTCAATCGCGGCGTCAATGGCGAGGAAGCCAGCGACATGATCAAGCGCCTCGATGAAGGCGTGCTGTCGGAACGGCCGGACCTGATCCTGTGGCAGGTCGGCGCCAATGCCGTGCTGCGCGACAGCCCGATCCCGGCGGTGCGCTCCGATATCCTCGAGGGCCTGCGGCGCATGAAGGCGTCGGGCGCCGACGTGGTGCTGATCGATCCGCAATTCGCGCCGAAGGTGCTGGCCAAGAAGGATGCGGGGACGATGGTCGATCTGCTGGCGGCGACGGCCAAGACGCAGCATGTCGATCTGTTCCGCCGCTTCGCGGTGATGCGGCACTGGCGGCAGGTGGCGCGCATTCCGTTCGAGGCCTTTATCTCCCCGGACGAATTGCACATGAACGACTGGAGCTATGGCTGTCTGGCGAAGCTGCTGGGCGGCGCCATCGCCGAAGCGGCGACCCGCTCGACCCTGACCGCGCACGCCCGCTAACGGCCTCATCTTCGGGAAATAATGGGGACTGGTGCGCATCGCGCCTTTGCGGTCCCGGCATCATCATCTAGACCCGTCATGTCCGGTTCGTCCCCGCGATAGGGGGGACCCAGGCGTATGCTGGGCGCCCGCTTTCGCGGGAGCGAACGGAGCCAGAGGCGGCGGCGCCGCGAACGGAGACAGAGCGCTTGGCGCGGACCTTCAACGGAAGTGGCACCGGGATCTTGCCGGATCGCTCGATCCTGCGGCTGACGAAGGACGGCTGCATCCGGCCCTCCGCGCCCTATGCCGACGGTCAGGTGCAGCCGGCCTCGCTCGACCTGCGGCTGGGCGCGGTGGCCTATCGCGTGCGCGCGAGCTTCTTGCCCGGTCCGCAGGCGACCGTGGCGGAGCGGATCGAGGCGCTGCGCCTGCATACCATCGATCTCACCGGCGGCGCGGTGCTGGAAACCGGCTGCGTCTATATCGTGCCGCTGATGGAGAGCCTGTCGCTCCCGGCCGACATCTCCGCCACCGCCAATCCGAAAAGCTCGACCGGCCGGCTCGATGTGTTCACCCGCGTGATCGCCGACCGCTCGCGCGGCTTCGATCAGGTCGCGGCCGGTTACGATGGACCGCTTTATGCCGAGATTTCGCCGCGCACCTTTCCGGTGCTGGTGCGGCAGGGCTCGCGGCTGTCGCAGATCCGTTTCCGCCGCGGCGACAGCATTCTCGACGCCGCACAATTGCGCACGCTGCATGAGCGCGAGCGGCTGGTCGATTCCGACGATGCCGATCTGACCGATGGCGTCGCCGTCGGCGTCGATCTGTCCGGCGATTTCGCGGGCGGACTGATCGGCTATCGCGCCAAACGTCATACCGGCCTGATCGATGTCGACCTGCGCAACGGTTACGACGTTGCCGAGTTCTGGGAGCCGATGAACGCACGCGCGGACCACAGCCTGATCCTCGATCCGAATGAGTTCTATATTCTTGCGTCGAAGGAAGCGGTGCAGGTGCCGCCGGACTATGCCGCCGAGATGGTGCCGTTCGACCCGCTGGTGGGCGAATTCCGTGTGCATTATGCCGGCTTCTTCGATCCGGGTTTCGGCTATGCCGGAGCGGGGGGTCGCGGCGCGCGGGCGGTGCTCGAAGTGCGCTCGCGCGAGGTGCCGTTCATCATCGAACATGGGCAGATTGTCGGCCGCCTGGTCTACGAGGCGATGATGGCGCGGCCCGATACGCTTTACGGACAGGGCATCGGCTCGAATTATCAGGCGCAGAGCCTGAAGCTGTCGAAGCATTTCCGAAGCTGATCTTGCTGCCGCTCGACCCAACCGCGCTCGCGCTGTTCCTGCTCGCGGCCTTTGTCGGCGGCGTCACCACCGGACTGGCCGGCTTCGCGATGGGGCTCGTGGTGTCCGGCGTCTGGCTGCATATCCTGACGCCGGCGCAGACCACCGCGCTGATCGTGGGATACGGTCTGTTCGTGCAGGCGCATGGTGTCTGGTCTTTCCGCCGTGTCGTCGACCTGCGTCGGGTCGTGCCGCTGATCGCGGGCGGCGCCATCGGCGTGCCGCTGGGCGTGATGCTGCTGGCGCATCTTGATCCCGTGATCGTGCGCCGCGCGGTGGGCGTGCTGCTCGTGCTCTACAGCATCTACGGCATGATGCGGCCGAGACTGGCGCCACTGCGCGCCAACGTTCCTGCCGACGGCGCGATCGGCTTTTTCAACGGCGTGCTTGGCGGACTGACTGGCCTGGCCGGACCGATCGTGGTGATCTGGTGCCAGCTCAGCGGCGTGCCGTATCAGGCTCAGCGCGCCATCTTCCAGCCGGTCATTCTTGCGGCATTTGTGATGACCGCGATCGGGCTTGGTGTCGAAGGCGAGATCACACGCGATGTGCTGGTGCTGTTCGGGCTCGGCCTCCTGCCGGTCGCGGCCGGCATCTGGCTCGGCGTGCATCTTTACGGCCGGCTGGACGAAGCGGGCTTCCGCCGTGTGATCCTGTGGCTTCTGTTTCTCTCGGGCGTCGTGCTGCTGTTGCCAGGCTGGCGGTGAGCGGCGCACCGACGGCAGGCTTGCGGCCAGCCCGTGGCTTTCGCTATGTTGCTTCGGCGCGCGGGCGTAGTTCAATGGTAGAACGGCAGCTTCCCAAGCTGCATACGAGGGTTCGATTCCCTTCGCCCGCTCCAGCTTCTCCGTCCCTGTCCATCGGAAAATGCGCTGCTCGGCATGGCCCACCCGCGTTGCCACTATTCGCGCGTGTTAATCGGCCTT
>JAEZBA010000534.1 GCA_023430245.1 Pseudomonadota bacterium | reverse complement strand
GGCGAGAACAGCCGCATGATCGTCACCGGCGATCCCAGTCAGGTCGACCTGCCGCCCGGCCAGGTGTCCGGACTGGCCGAGGCGACGCGACTGCTCGCCGATGTCGAAGGCATCGGCCATGTCGGCTTCAAGAACGAGGACGTGATCCGTCACGAACTGGTGGCGAAGATCGTCGCCGCTTACGACCGTCTGGCTCCGGCACAGAAGCCGCGCGAGGCAAAATGACGAACGCGGCCGCATCGCTTCGCGCAAACGCACCGGTCGATATCGATCTGGTGGTGGATTGCGAGCTTTGGTCCGGCCTCGCCGCCGCGGAGGCGACCGTTCGTTGCGCCATCGAGGCCGCGGCCCAGGCGGCCGGCAAACCCGGGGCGGTCGCCGTCATGCTGACCGACGACGCCTCGATCCGGTCGATGAACGCGCAGTGGCGCGGGATCGACAAGCCGACCAACGTGCTGTCGTTTCCCGCTGCAGCGGCGCCCGCCGCCGCAGGCAGCGCCCATCTCGGCGATATCGCCATTGCCTACGAGACGGTCGCGGCTGAATCCGCCTCTGAAAACAAGGACTTTGCCGATCACCTCGCGCATCTGGCCGTTCACGGCTATCTTCACCTTGTCGGATTCGATCACGAGACTGACGAAGAGGCCGTTCGCATGGAATATCTGGAGACACAGATCCTCTCGGGCCTCGGCATCGCCGACCCCTATGCAGACCAGACCACCGCGGACTGACAGAACAGAGCCATGCCCGAATCCGAGCAACGGCCGAGCCCAACGGCCGACCCCCAGAGTACCATCGGCCTTCCGGCCACCCTCGGCGCAACCAAAACTCGCGACCAAGGCGAAGGCGCGCTCTCCCGCTGGATGCGGACGCTGTTCGGATGGCGTTCCGGTTCGACGCGTGCCGACCTGAAGGAGTTTCTGGAGGGAAGCGCTCCGAGCGAGCTCGGCTTCTCGCCGGAAGAAGGCGCGATGCTCAAGAACATTCTTGGGCTGCGAGAGCGGCGCATCGACGACGTGATGGTGCCGCGCGCGCACATCGTCGCGATCCAGCAGGACATCGCGCTAGGCGAACTGGTGAAGGTGTTCGAGAAAGCGGGTCATTCGCGGCTCGTCGCCTATGACGACACGCTCGACGATCCAGTCGGCATGGTCCACATCCGCGACCTGATCGCCTTCATGACCGCGCGCGCATCGACCGCACCGAAACCGAAGCCGCGGCGCAGGAAGAAGGCGGACGCGACCGAAACGCCTCCGCCGGAAGAGGCTGCCGGCAAGCGCGCCGACAAGATCACCGACGGCATGCTCGACCTCAGCGCCATCGACCTTACGATGCCGCTGTCGAAGACCAAGATCATCCGGACCATGCTGTTCGTGCCGCCGTCGATGCCGGCGATCGACCTCTTGGCGAAGATGCAGGCCACGCGCATTCACCTCGCGCTCGTGGTCGACGAATATGGCGGCACCGACGGCATCGTTTCGATTGAGGATCTGGTCGAACTGATCGTCGGCGATATCGAGGATGAGCACGACGACGAGGAAGCACCCGGCATTTCCCGGCAAGCCGACGGCTCGTTCGTTGCGGATGCGCGCGCCAGCCTGGAAGATGTGATCGAAGCGGTCGGAAAAGGCTTCGACGTCGGCGAAGCATTGAATGAGGTCGATACGCTTGCGGGCTATCTGGTCTCGCAGGTCGGCCGCGTTCCGGTCCGCGGGGAATTGGTGCCGGGTCCGAGCGGCTTCGAATTCGAGGTGCTGGATGCTGACCCGCGCCGGGTGAAGAAGGTCAGAATTCACCGAGGCAAGAGCAAGCCCAGCGACCGGCCACGCGAATTGCCGGCGCCTGCTCCGATGAAATCGTCACCGGCAATTGCGTCTCAGGATAGCGGTCCCAGCAAGGGTCCGCAGCAGCCGTGAGCGTGAGGGCCGTCGCCAACGCCGTCATACTGTCCTGGGGCTGGCGTCGCGCTGCCATCGCATTCGCCGCGGGCGCATTGTCAGTGCTTGCACTCGCACCCTTCGACTTGTGGCCCGTCCTGTTTCTGACCTTTCCGGTCCTGGTCTGGCTGATTGACGGATCGGCGGCAGGCCGCCTTGACGGGGTCCCGGCAGCCGCGATCGCCGGATGGTTTTTCGGCTTCGGGTATTTCCTCGCTGGCCTGTATTGGGTGGGCCATGCCTTCCTGGTCGACGCCAAGACGTTCGGATGGCTGCTGCCGTTTGCGGTGACGGCTTTGCCTGCGGGGCTCGCGCTGTTCACCGCTGCGGGCTTTGCCTTCGCGCGCCTGATCTGGCCGCGCGGCGCCATTCGCGTTATTGCGCTTGCGGTTGCGCTGACTGCCGCCGAATGGCTGCGGGGACACATGCTGAGCGGCTTCCCCTGGAACAGCTACGGCTACGCCCTGACGGGGCCGCTCGTGCTCGCGCAAAGCGCATCCGTCTTCGGATTATGGGGCCTGACCTTCTTTGCGGTCGCGATCTTTGCCAGTCCCGCGACGCTCGCCGACGAGCAATCCGATATGCGCAGCCGTGCCGCACCTCTCATGATCGGCATTCTGACGCTCGCGGCAATGGCCGGATTCGGCGCATGGCGGCTGACGCAGAACCCCACCCGCCTTGTCGACAAGGTGCAACTGCGGATCATGCAACCCAATTTGGCGCAGGATGAGAAGTTCAACTATGCGGCGCGCCAGAAGATCATGAGGCATTACCTGTCGCTCTCGGACCGCGCGACCGGACCGGAGAATGCCGGCCTGCGCGACGTCACGCATCTGATCTGGCCGGAATCGGCGTTTCCGTTCTTTCTGACCCGCGAAGGCGATGCCATGGCGCAGATCGCCGAACTGTTGCCTCAGGGAACGGTGCTGATCACCGGCGCCGCGCGGGCGGCAGATCCTGCTCCTGGCCGACCGGTTCGTGCATACAATTCGGTATACATAATCGACCATGACGGCACCGTGCTGTCGGTCTACGACAAGGTGCATCTAGTCCCCTTCGGCGAGTATCTTCCATTTCAGACCGCGCTCGAAAAACTCGGCTTGATGCAGCTTACGAAATTACCGGGCGGGTTTTTGTCCGGCGACCGCAATCGCAGCTACCTTCTGCCCGGCGCTCCGCGGATGTTGCCGCTCATCTGCTATGAAATCATCTTTCCCGGCGCCGTTGTTCCGTCCGGAGAGCGGCCGGGCTGGCTTTTGAATGTGACCAACGACGCCTGGTTCGGGATCAGCTCCGGCCCGTATCAGCATTTCCAACAGTCGCGCCTCCGTGCGATCGAGGAAGGCCTGCCTCTGGTTCGCGCAGCGAATAATGGAATCTCAGCCGTCGTTGATCCTTACGGACGGATTATCAGACGGCTTCCACTCGGTATCGAGGGCGTTCTCGACTCGCCTCTTCCGGAGGCGGGGGCCCGCACGGTGTATGCAAGATTCGGCGACGGGATCAGCGGACTGATGATCGCCATGTTTCTACTCATAGTGATGCGTTATCGGTCAAAACGCACGCACTAGACCACTTCTAAAAGATGGTCCGCCGATTGCTTGGTAATCGCAATATTTGTCGATCTCGAACTATTTGTGCGCTCGCGCCAATTTGCCCCCTTGCTAATTGGAGGCGATCGGGCAAAATTTGTGTTGGATCAGCCAGCTTCGCCGGCAGCAAAATTCGTCCTCGATGATCGTGTCGTAAAACCGTTGACCACGTGGCGGGAACATGCGCAAAGCAGCCTGCGCCGTCTAAGCACTAGGACATGTTGTGCATCGCGTTGCGGAGAACCCGATGGTTAAGAAGTCACCAAATCCTACGGACAAACACGTCGGGGCCCGCGTTCGCATGCGACGCATGATGCTGTCCATGAGCCAGGAGAAGCTGGGCGACGCGCTCGGCCTCACATTTCAGCAGGTTCAAAAATACGAGAAGGGAACCAACCGCATTGGCGCCAGCCGCCTGCAGCAAATCTCCAACATCCTGCAGGTGCCGGTCTCGTTCTTCTTCGAAGGCGCTCCCAATAACTCGAATCCGGAATCGGGTTTTAGCGAGACACCGTCGCCGTCCTACGTTTCGGATTTTCTGGCGACCTCGGACGGCCTGGCGCTGACCCGCGCATTCATGAAGATCAAGACCCCGAAATTGCGGCGGCGGATCGTCGACCTGGTGGAGCAGATTGCCTCCGACGAGGAATGAGCCCCAGCCAGCCCAATCCGCCTCCCCTCCAGCCCACATCTTGACCGCGCCGTGACAAGGCTGCATTGAAAAGCTTTCCACAACCGACGAACGGTCCGTTTTCGTCCCTAGGGGGAGTGCCATCAGTGCCGCGCAAAAGTCACCTCTTCACCAGTGAATCTGTCTCCGAAGGGCATCCGGATAAGGTCTCCGACCAGATTTCAGACGCGATCCTGGACGCCTTTATCGAGAATGACGTCAAGCTCGGCATTGCTGACGACAGCCTGGTCAACACTCGCCTCGGCTGCGAGGTCCTGACCACCTCGAACAAGATCGTCATCGCCGGCGAAGGCCGCGGTCAAGCGCCGCTGTTCAAGAAATATGGCTCGCAGGCGGTCATCAACCGCGAACAGATCGCTCAGATCGCCCGCGATGTCGTGAAAGACATCGGCTACGACCAGGACGGCTTTTCGTATCACGGCGCCGATATCGAGGTGCTGCTGCACGGCCAGTCGCCCGACATCGCCATGGGTGTCGACGCCAAGAAAAAGAAGAGCGGCGAGCAGGAAGGCGCCGGCGACCAGGGCATGATGTTCGGCTTCGCCTGCACCGAGAGCGAGGTCTATGAGAAGAACTCGTTCATGCCGGCGACGATCTATTTCGCGCACAAGATCCTGAAGGTCCTGTCCGACCAGCGGCATTCCAAGAAGCTGTTCGACCTGCAGCCCGACACCAAGAGCCAGGTCACCATCAAGTACGAGGACGGCAAGCCGGTCGGCTGCACCAAGGTCGTGGTTTCGACCCAGCACAATGCGACCAACCGCAACGGCAAGAAATACACCCCCGGCATGGTCAAGGACCTGATCGGAAGCGCCGTTGAATCGGCCCTGCCGAAGGGCTGGATGCCGAAGAAGGAATCCGACTTCCTGGTCAACCCGACCGGCAACTTCGTGGTCGGCGGCCCGGACGGCGATTGCGGTCTGACCGGTCGCAAGATCATCGTCGACACCTATGGCGGCTACGCCCCGCATGGCGGTGGCGCGTTCTCCGGCAAGGACCCGACCAAGGTCGACCGCTCGGCCGCCTATGCGGCGCGCTATCTGGCGAAGAACGTCGTGGCCGCGGGCCTCGCTGACAAGTGCACCATCCAGGTTGCCTACGCGATCGGCGTTGCCGATCCGATGTCGCTTCTGGTCGACACTCACGGCACCGGCAAGGTCGATGACGGCAAGCTGGAGAAGATTCTCGCCGAGCTTTTCCCGCTCCGACCCACGAACATTCGCCGCACCCTGAAGCTGAACCGGCCGATCTACCGGCGCACCGCGGCCTATGGCCATTTCGGCCGGGCGCCGGAAAAGGACGGCGGCTTCTCCTGGGAGAAGACCGATCTGGCCGATCAGATCCGCAAGGCGGTCCGGTAAGCTATTCGGCACACTTGTATTTTGCGAACGGCCGCATCATGGATGCGGCCGTTATGCATTCCGACGCCTCAGCACCCCCCGGCCCCGACCATCCCGGCGCCTTCTTCGGACGCCGCAAGGGCCGGCCCCTGAGGAGCGGACAGACGCGTTTGTTCGACACATTGCTGCCGACCGTCTGCGTTGATCTGCAATCGTCGGCGCCGGCGTCGCTCGCCGCATTGTTCCCGGACCAGCCGCGCGAGGTTCGCCTGGAGATCGGCTTCGGCGGCGCCGAGCATCTGATCGCGCAAGCCGCGGCCAATCCGGATTGCGGCTTCATCGGAGTCGAGCCCTTCATCAACGGCATGGCGAAAGCACTCGCTGCCATCGATGCCAGGGGCCTGGCGAATATCCGCCTGCATCACGGCGACGCGGTCGACCTGCTCGCCTGGCTCCCAGATGCCTCGCTCGCCAAGGTCTACCTGCTCTATCCGGACCCCTGGCCGAAGCGCCGGCACTGGAAGCGGCGCTTCGTGCAGGAGCGCACCATCGCCGAGATTGCACGCGTGCTGCGGCCGGGCGGCGAATTCCGCTTCGCGAGCGACATCGAGGATTACACAGCCTGGACGCTGATCCGGCTGCTGCGCGCACCCGATTTCGAATGGACCGCCGAGCGCGCCGATGACTGGCGCAAGCCGTGGCCGGAATTTCAGAGCACACGCTACGAGAACAAGGCGAAGCGCGAGGGCCGCACGCCCTGCTATCTGACATTCCGGCGAGCATGAGCTCCGCCGGACGAGCCGTCACGGTCACGCCACTTCCGCGCCCCGGCTCCGCACAGCTTTGATGTCCCTGACCGGCGGCAGGCCGAACATCCGGCTGTATTCGCGTGTGAACTGCGACACGCTCTCGTAGCCGACTGCAAAGGCTGCGCTGCTTGCCGAAGCGCCATCCGATGCCATCAGCCGGCGCGCCTCGATGAGGCGCAGGTGCTTCTGGAATTGCAGCGGCGAGAGCGATGTGACGGCCCGGAAATGCTGGTGAAAGGACGACGGGCTCATGCCGGCGACGGCCGCAAGCCGCTCCACCGGCAGCGGCTTCGCGAACTCGGCGCGCAATAGAGCGACGGCACGCGCCACCCGCTGCACAGGACCGTCGGGCCAGCCGAGACGCCGGATCGCTGTCCCGTGACGACCGGCCAGAAGCCAATAATGCATTTCCCGCACCAGCTGCGCCTGCAGCACCGCAACTGCCGACGGCCGGTCAAGCAGCCGTATTAGCCGCAAGGCGGCATCCGCTGCTTCGGTATCCGTGGGATCGACCCTTACCGGCGCGGCATCGGCCACGCACTCGGCCCCCATCTCCGAAGCGAGGCTCGCGATAACAGCCAGATCGAGTTCGAGCACCAGCGACAGGTAGGGTGCGGCGACGCTGGCGCGGGTGATCTGGCTGACGGTCGGCACGTCCGCCGTGATCAGCAGCGAGTCCCCCGCGCTGAACGCAAAGCCCTGCGTTCCCATTGTGACGAGTTTGCTCCCCTGAACTACGAGGCAGATCAGAGGTCTGGAACCCGCATGAAGCCGGCCGCGCGGCGCGGGCGCGCGCACGCGCGCGAGACCGGGGATCGGCGTTTGCGCCAGCCCGTCCGGATCGGCATGGGCTTGGGCGTATTGGCGGACAGCATTGAGGAGAGCGGTCATGGGCTGAACTTACATCGGCCCGGATGCACCCGCACCCCGCTTTGGAGGAGTAGGCAAAAATCGTCGCGGTTCCGGCAAGAAGCCATGCCCCTCGATTTCGATCTCCGCGTTGTCACACCATGCAGGAGACGCACATGACAACGATCGCTCTCGTTACCGGCGGAAGCCGCGGGCTCGGCCGCGACACCGCGCTCAATATCGCCCGCCACGGCGGCGACGTCATTCTCACCTATCAAAGCCGCGTCAACGACGCCCAGGCGGTCGTTGCGGAGATCACGGCGATGGGCCGCAAGGCCGTCGCGCTCCAGCTCGATACCGGCGACGTCGCAGCCTTCGGCCCGTTCGCGGAGAAGCTGAAGGCGACGCTGCGCGAGACCTGGCAGCGCGACCGCTTCGACCATCTCGTCAACAATGCCGGCCACGGCGACTATGCCTCGATCGCGGAAACCACCGAAGTGCAGTTCGATCGCCTGGTGAATGTCCATTTCAAGGGCGTGTTTTTCCTGACGCAATTGTTGCTGCCGCTGATCGCGGATGGCGGCCGCATCGTGAACACCTCCACCGGACTGACCCGCTTCGCCTATCCCGGCTACGCCGCCTATGCGGCGGTGAAAGGCGCGGTAGAAGTGCTCACCGTGTATCTGGCGAAGGAACTGGGCGCGCGCGGCATAACGGTGAATACCGTGGCGCCGGGTGCGATAGAAACCGACTTCGGTGGCGGGGCGGTCCGCGACAATCCGGAGATCAACAGGTCGCTTGCAAGCATTACCGCGCTCGGCCGCGTCGGCGTACCGGATGACATTGGACCGATGATCGCAAGCCTGCTGTCATCGGACAATCGCTGGGTCAACGCTCAGCGGATCGAAGTGTCCGGCGGGCAGGCGATTTGACAAATTCCGCTTTGGGATTTGTCCTGGCTCGCCTGCAGTGCGGGCGAGCCCAGACACTCAGACCGCGCTCTGCAGGCTGTCCGGCGTGACCTGCCAGAAGCGCACCACTCGCTTTGCGGTTGAGGTCGACAGGCGATCGAAATTGGCGCTGGCCGCTTCGATGGACGGTGCGCCCTTGCCGCGATTGCCGAGACGCGCCAGCAGAATTTCGCGCGCGGTCGGCCAGGAGTAACCGGCCGACTTGCACAGGATCAGGATCGGGTCCGGCCGCTCTCCGTTCATCAAGCGATCAACCACGTCGATCGGCACACCGGTGAGCTGTGCCAGCGCCGCGACGGCGTCGTCGTAGGACTGCTTGCTTGCGAATTCCATCAGCTCCGCCTCGCCGAGCTGCCCGGCTTCGGCAAGTGCGCGCATCCGCGCCTGGGCTTCGGAAAAGTCGCGCACCGGCTTTGGCGCGAAGACCTCGCCCGATACCCTGGCCAGTACCCGGCGGATTTCCGCCTGCGTCTCCGGCCGGGCCTTCGACAGAAGCCGTCGCTGCACCACATCGGTCGCACGCGACAGCAATTCGCGAAACATGTGATCGGGCACATCCGCCCGGAGCGCAACCGCCTCGGCGAGCACACCGTCCTGATCGGCGCTGCGCACCAGCGTGGCAAAGCCTGTTTCTGAGATCTTCGCGCCGGCATTGTTGGCGAGCTTGCGCTTTACGGTGAAGTCGCCCCGCCGAACCAGAATATCGGTCACCGGCTCATCGATCTCGGCCCGGCTCGAAATCGCATAGAGATGTTCGGGGCTCATCGAATTGGCGATTTCAACCAGATCGGCGGTGCCAAGCCGCGGCGACTGAGCCAGCATCGGGCCCGCCACCATGATGTCCTCGTCCTTCGCCAGCCGCCGTACCACCGCGAGCGGCGCATTGGCGACCGGAGCGAGCTGACGCGACAATTCGGAGCGGGCCTTGCTCTCGATCTCGTTGATCAGCATCACGAAGACATCGTCGAACAGACGGACGTGATCTTCGGAAAACTTGTTGGAGCCGTGCAGAAACAGCGCGGTGATCCGCCGCAACGCGTCCGTCCGCCGCTCGTCCGAACCGTGTCGTACGACGCTTTCCAGTTCGGGAATCAGCGAGGAGCCAGGAGCCATCGAATCGGTAAAATCCCCGAATCCAGAGGAAGGATCAAAATTTACCGTTCGAATCTGAACGAAGGGTTAGCCGGTTCCCTAGTGGAGCGTATTTGACATTCGCTACCCACCCCGCCGCGAGTTCGCAAAGCGAATGTCAAATCCGAAGCTCCAC
>JAEZBA010000528.1 GCA_023430245.1 Pseudomonadota bacterium | reverse complement strand
ATGAAGATGTTCAGCGGATGAAGCAGGCCCCCTACCATTTCGACTCCGTGAAGGCGTCGATGGAGAGCGTCTTCTTCGCGTCATAGAGCCGGATCGCATAGGCAAGCAGCACCGCGGTCACGGCTAGGCCGATCACGATGGCGGTGACGACCAGCGCCGACGGGACCGGATCGACCGCACGGGTCGGTGCCTCGGCGATGGTGAGCGCGCGGTCGATGATCGGCGCGGTGCCACCGCGGACATAGCCGATCGCGACAATCATGATGTGCGTGCCGGTGCCGATCAGCGACAGCGAGATGATGATGCGCAGGATGTTGCGGTGCGTGAGCACGCCCCCCAGTCCGATCAGCATCAGCACGAGGCCGGTGGTCAGCACGATGGTGGAGATCATGATCGGCCTGCCCGCATGAAAAGGCTTCAGCTCCGGAAGCGGTCGAGAATGACGGCGAGTTCGCAGCCGACCTTGACGCCGAGCAGCACCGACAGCACCGGAATGGCGCCGGCGCTGAAGAACGCCCCGAACTGGCCGAGCGGCAGAACCCGGTTATCGAGAAAGCCGCCGGCAAAGATCAGGCCGGCAATGCCGACAAGCACGAATAATACGCCGGCCACGGATTCGGTGATGCTGAGGAAGGCAGTGTTGAGCGCCTGCGAGGGATTGGCGAGCAGCAGCAGCAACACCGCCGATGCGATCACGGCGCCTCCCTGGAAACCGCCGCCGGCGGAAATATGTCCGTTCATGATGATATAGGCCGCGAAGATCGCAATCAGCGGCACCATGATCTGGGTTGCGCTTTGCACGATTTCGGACGCGGGTGTCTTGCGCTCCGCTTCCTTGTCCCCGGCCTGTGATGATCCGGCACCCGAGGTTTTCCGGGATGCGGTGAGTACCAGTCCAACGCCGGCCGCCACCATGAACAGGACCGCCACCTCACCCAGCGTATCGAAGGCGCGATAGGTCAGCAGGATGCCAGTGATCACATTCGGAGCGCCGAGATCCTGCGGCACCAGCCGCACATAGCTCTCCGCCAGCGGCCGAAGCGTCTGCTGTTCGGTATAGCCGATCGCGATGCTCGCCAGGATCAGCGCGAACAGGACGACGGCACCGGCCGACAGGAAGCGTTGCATCAGGCGCGGTCCCTGATTGGCGTTGTCGCCCCGCTCGTGTCCGGCTCGGTCTTCCCGGCCATCGGAATGCCGATCCGGCGCGCGGCGCGCGCCAGTGCATGCGACGACACCGGATTGGTCATGAACACGAAATAGATCAGGATCAGAAGCTTCAGCGCCCAGCCTGGATGATAGAACGCGATGCCGATCAGGATCAGCGCATTGCCGAGCGTGGAGGCCTTGGTGCCGGCCTGCATGCGGGTGAAGACGTCCGGCATCCGCAACATGCCAAGCCCGGCCGAGAAGTGAAAGAACGCGCCGAGCAGGATCAGGATGCTTCCGGTCAATTCGGCCATGGCCTCACTCCTTCGCACCCGAAGTCCTGCGGATCGCATAGAGGAAGATCAGCGTGGAGAGCCCCGAGCCGATCGAGGCTTCCGTCATCGCCACATCCGGCGCGCCGAGCAGCACGTAGCAGACGGCGGCGAACAGCGTCGCCAGCCCCCCGCTCACCGCGGCGGCGAGCACCCCTTTCAGTGCGACCGCAAGGATCGCGCTGGCAACGATGGCGGCACAGATGAGGCAGACGAGAAGCTCGAGCATCGTCCTAGAGCCCGCGTTCGAGATAACGCGCGGTCGCAACCACCGCGAGGAAGCTCAGCACGCCATAGACCAGCGCGACATCGAGATAGATGAAGCGGTCGGCAATATGTGCGTAAAGTGCGATCATCGAAATCGAGATGACAGTGAGTAGATCGACTGCGGCGATCCGGTCTACGACCGTATGGCCCATAATCAGACGTAATACCGAAAAGCCGATCGCGAAGAAGATCAGCACACCAGCCACGAGCAAAAGGGTGTCAGCCAAAGGTCTTCTCCAGGTCGCGCTCGAACGGCCCGACAATAATGCGCGTGGCCTCCTCCGGGTCGGTCGTCTGCATGTCGAGCCAGTGGACCGTCATCGTCTCGCCGTCGAGATCGAGGACCAGCGATCCGGGCGTCAGCGCGATCGAATTGGCGAGCGCGAGCCGCCCGACCGGCGTCTTCAGCCGGGTCCGGACCTTTACGACCCCCGGATTGATGTCGATGCGCGGCGCATAGACGTAGCGCAGCATCGTGAGGTTGGCGCGCACCATTTCGAGGGGGAACACGCCGGTATAGCGGATGAAGTGGAAGAGCCGCGACGGCGTGAGGCGGATATCCGCCCATGCCGGGTAGTGTCGCACGAAGACAAAGGCCAACACGCCGGAAATGGCAGCGCCGCTCAGGATCGATTCAATGGCGAGCGACGAATTGGCGGCGAACCAGATGATGGTCAGCAGCAGCCACAGCCACAAAAAGCCGCCGGGCATTTTCGATCCGGAATGGCCTGACGTCATGTGTCAGCAACTCCCCCATTCCGCAACGCGTTGAGCACACGCTGACATTAGAAGCCGCAGGAGCCAAAATCAATATTATGCTTGCTCTCGGACGATGCCGGGACGACCGCGCGGTGGCATCTTTCAGGTTGAGACCGGACTGATTTTCATTCACAAAACCGGCTGCAGGCGGGTGTTGCAGCGAGATGCGCGTGAGCTATTGGCAGGGATGTTGGCGATGAGTGTGATGCGTGCGATCTGCCATGCAGCGCTGGCTGCCCTTGCCTGCGCCATCATACCGGCTGCCGCATCGGCACAATCCGCAATAGCTCCCGTTCAAGGCGCACCGATCCTGCCGCACGAGGCCGTGCTGGCGCAAGCCACCCGCAACAACCTCAATACCGATGCGCAGATCTATCTGTTGCGCGGGCTGGCCAATGTGTTCTCGCGCGGGATGGATGAACTGGCGGCCAAGCTCACCGCCGATGGCTTCAGCCCGGTCCTGATTAATCATCGCGGATGGCAGAATGCTGCGGATACAATCGCACGAAATTACCGGGCCGGACGCACCGCGCCGATCATCCTGATCGGGCATTCGCTGGGTGCCAACAACGCCTACCGGATCGCGCGCAGGCTCAATGGCAAAGGTATCCCAGTCACCTATCTCGCGACCTTTGATCCGACCAACAGCTTTACCGTGCCCAACAATGTCCGCTACTTCGTCAACTTCTATCAGAATAACGGGGTCGGCCGCCGGGCGTCGTACCAGCAATCGCGAACCAAGCAGAAGGTCAACCTGAACCTGACGAACAGTCCCGGTCTCAACCACCGCAATATCGATCAGTCGCGGCGGCTGCAGGACATTGTGATGGCGCGGGTCCGTGAAGTCACCGCGCGATAGAGCGTTTTCGAGCGCCGTCTCAGCGCGCCGGGCCGAAGGTCCATTGTCCGTTGCGATAGACCAGACCGGTGCCGACGAAGGCGTGCTTCGGATCGTATCGCTCCCAGCGGCCCGCGACCCAGGAATACTGGCCGCGCCGGCGATCCCACGCGAAGTGTCCCGGCACATAAACCCGCGGCGCCATGGCCTGCGCGCTTTGCCGATCGGCCTGCCGCCGCCCGACCGATCGCGGCACAACATGGCGCTGCGAGGATCTACGCTGGGCCGAGATGTCCGTGCCGCTTGTCACGGATGCGGCGTGGCCGGTCACAGGCGCACTCACGGCCAGTGCCGAGACAACGCCGAGCATGGCGAGAATTGCAGTCACAGGTCGCATGACAATTCCAATCATGCCGGCGTTGCTACCGGTTTGTCGCCGCGCTTCTCGGTCAGGCTGAACCAGGTCACGTAAAGCGTCGGCAGGAAGATGAGCGTGAGGATGGTGGCGACCAGAAGGCCGCCCATGATGGCGAAGGCCATCGGCCCCCAGAACACCGTCGGCGCGATCGGGATCATGCCGAGCACGGTGGAGATCGCGGTAAGCATGATCGGCCGGAAGCGCGCGCTGGAAGCGTCGATCACGGCGGTCATGATATCCTTGCCCGCTTCGAGTTCGGCATCGATCTGTCCGAGCAGGATCACCGCATTCTTGGTGATCATCCCGAGCAGGGCGAGCACGCCAAGAATGGCGACAAAGCCGAGCGGGCGGTTGAAGGTGAGCAGCGCCAGCACGACGCCGATCAATCCGAGCGGCGCCACGCTGAGGACGATGACCAGCTTCTGGAAGCTGCGGAGCTGGAAGATCAGCACCGTCAGCATGATCAGCAGCATTGCCGGAATGACAGCGAGCACCGAGGCCTGCGATTTCGCGCTTTCCTCGACGGTGCCGCCGACCGCAAGCTGATAGCCTGCCGGCAGCGATGCGGAGAAGGCCGCGATCTCCGGCGCCAGCGCGGACACGACGGTATCCGGCAGGATGCCCGGCCGCAGATCGGCGTGCACGGTGAGGGTCGGCAGCCGGTCGCGCCGCCAGACCAGCGGATATTCCTGGCCGTATTCGAAGGTCGCGAACTGGCTGAGCGGCACCGTGCGCCCGCCCGGCAGCGGGATCGACGTCGTGCGTAGCGTATCGATCGAGACCCGCTGATCCTGCGTGGCGCGCACCACCACATCGACCAGGTAGATGTCGTCGCGGACCTGGGTAATCGTGACGCCCGAAATCACTGTGTTGAGGACATTTGCAAGCGCCTGCGAACTCAGGCCCAGCGATCGCGCTTCATCCTGGTCGATGCGGATGCGGAGCTGGCGCGCCGGCTCCATCCATTCGTAATTGATATTGATGGCTTGGGGGTTCTTCGCGATCACCTCGCCGAGCTGGAGCGAGAATTCCCGCACCCTGGAGATATCGGCGCCGCTGATGCGATACTGGATCGGCCATCCGACCGGCGGACCGAGCTCAAGCGGATAGACCCGCGCGACGACGCTTGGGAATTCCTCGGCCAGCAGCTTTTCCAGCTTGACCTTCAGCCGTTCGCGCGCCGGCACGTCCTTGGCCACCAGCACCGCCTGAGAGAAGAAGTTATTCGGCAGTTGCACGTTCAGCGGCAGGTAGAAGCGGATGGCGCCGCGCCCGACATAGGTGCTCCAGCGGTCGAGATCCGGATCGTCCTTCAGCGCCGCGTCGAAACGCTTGGCAATCTCCTCGCTGGCATAGATCGAAGCATTCTGCGGCAGGCTGAGATCGACCAGAAGCTCCGGCCGGTCGGACGACGGAAAGAATTGCCGCGGAATCAGCGGCATCGCGAGGAAGGACGCAACAAACATCCCGATCGTGAGCGCAATCGTCAACCAGCGCGCACGGATGGCGCCAGTCAGGAAGGCCCGGTAGGTGCGGAACACGAAGCCCGGTTCGGAGCTCGTTTCCTTCTTCGGCGTCGACAGGATCACGAGCCCGAGCAGTGGCGCGAACAGAACTGCGACAAACCATGACACCACCAGCGCGATGGCGACCACGGCGAATAGCGAGAAAGTGTATTCTCCGGCCGAACTGGCTGCGAACCCGACCGGAACGAAGCCCGCAATCGTCACCAGCGTGCCGGCCAGCATCGCGAAGGCATAGGTCCGGAACGCGAAGGTCGCGGCCTGCTCCTTGGTATCGCCCGCCGCCAGCCGCGTCAGCATCGCGTCCGTCGTGGTCATGGCGTCGTCGACCATCAGCGCCAGCGCGATGATCAGCGCGCCGAGCGAAATCCGCTGCATGTCGATATTGACGATCTCCATCACCGAGAACACGACCGCCAGCGTCAACGGAATCGCGGTGGCGATCACGAGTCCCGGCCGTACGCCCAGGCTGATGAAGCTCACGAACAGGATGATGCCGACCGCCTGCCAGAGCGAGGTCATGAACTCGGAGATCGCGCTCTCGACCGTGACCGCCTGGTCGGCGACCAGTTTCGGCTCAATGCCGATCGGCAAATCGGCGCTGAGGCGCTTCATCGCATTGGCCAGATTTTTGCCGAGCGCGAGGATGTCGCCGCCGTCACGCATCGCGATCGCAAGTCCGATGGCCGGTTCACCATTGACGCGAAACATCGGCTGCGGCGGATCGGCATAGCCACGCCGCACATTGGCGATATCAGCCAGCCGCAACACCCGGCCGCCGACCACGAAATTGATGTTGCGCACATCCTCTTCGGACTGGAAGGCGCCGGACACACGAATCTGCAGGGTCTCGGCCTCGGTCTGGACCGCGCCGGCCGGCTGCACCACGTTCTGCGCCTGCAGCGCCGCGATCAGTTGCGACCGTTCCAGCCCGAGATTGGCCAGGTCCTGGGTAGAGAACTCGACGAAGATGCGTTCGTCCTGCGCGCCGAGGATTTCGATCTTGGATACGTCCGCGACATGGAGCAGCTCGGACCTGATATTCTCGACATAGTCACGCAGCTCCCGCTGGGTGAATCCGTCCGCGGTGAAGCCGTAGATGATGCCGAAAGTGTCGCCGAAATCGTCGTTGAAGGCCGGACCGATCACACCGGCCGGAAGCGTGTGCCGGATGTCGCCGACGCTTTTGCGGACATCGTACCAGACGTCCGGCACCTGCTGCGCCGTGGTCGAACCCTTCAGGTTGACGAAGATGGTGGTGACGCCGGCGCGGGTGAAACTACGCAGGAAGTCGAGATGCGGGGTCTCCTGCAGCTTGCGCTCAAGCCGCTCGGTGACCTGCTTCAACGTTTCTTCCACGGTGGCGCCGGGCCATGCCGCCGACACCACCATGGTCTTGATGATGAAGGTCGGGTCCTCGGCGCGGCCGAGCTTGAAATACGAGCCGACCCCCGCCAGCACCGCGATGATCATTAGATAGATGGTGATCGAGCGGTTCTTGAGCGCCCATTCCGAAAGATTGAAGGTCATGGATTGTTTCTCGGGTTCAATCCGAGAAGGCGGACCTGCTGACCCGGATGCAGTGCCTGCACGCCCGCGGTCACGATGATGTCGCCATTCTCCAACCCGTATCCGACCGACACCTGGTTCTGGTCGAAGCGCACCACATCGACATTGCGCATCGCCACCGTGTTCTTCTTCGGATCGACGATCCAGACCGAAGCCTGGTCGTTCGAGCGGGTCAACGCACTGGCCGGAATCTCGAACACCGAGACAGCCGCCAATTCCATACGGCCGACCACGGTGGCGCCGAGCCGCATCGCTTCCGGCGGATTGGTCAGCCCGACCTTGACCTCAAAGGTGCGTGTCACCGGATTGGCTTGCGGCGCGACTTCGCGCACGCGGCCCTCGGCGGTCACCTTGGGATCGTCGCTCAGCGACACCGTGATCAGCGGGTCGCTCGGTGCGGCCCGGATCAGTTGCGCAGGCACGTCGAACACGGCATCGCGGCCATCCTGCCGCGCTACCCGCGCGATCATCTGGCCGACCTGCACCACCTCGCCGGCGCGCGGGCCGATGGCGGTGACGACGCCGGGCGCGTCGGCCTTCAATTCGGTGAAGCCGACGAGATCCTGCGCGGTCTTGAGCTGCGCCTCGGCGGCCTCGACCTGCGATTCCGCCGTCTGCAGCGCCTGCGTGGCCTGTTCGTGGATGACCCGCGTGGTCCAGCCCTGCTTCAGCAGCGTGTCCTGACGTTCGAAGTGATTGCGGGCCTGGGTCAGTTGCCCCTCGGCGGCGGTGAGATTCGCCCTGGCGGTGCGCAGGGCATTCTGTTCGTTCACCGAATCAAGCTGCGCGACCACCTGCCCCGGTGTCAGCCGGTCGCCGACATTGACGTCCATCTTGATCATGCGCCCGGAAATGCGGAACGCGAGCGACACCTCGTCCTCGGCCGCGATCCGTCCGGTCAGCGTCACCGGCACGCCGGCATCGCGCCGCTCGACCTTGAGCGCGCGCACCGGTCGAATGTCAGGCTCGGCCTTTTCCTCTTCGCGCGAACATCCGATGAGCAAGGCGGGAAGGAGAACGAGCAGCAGCGAGCCGCTGGCGGCTTTTCGCAGCGGATGACGGGTGGTTCTTCGCAAATTCATAAGTCCCTCGAGATCGGCCGGCTGCAATCGCTTCTGTTTCGTGAGCTACCGTGGCAGGAAACTGCAACAGCGCCAATACTGCCGTTGCCGCAGCATGACGCCCTTGCGATTACGCAACAATGTCGTGGCAGAATTGTACC
>JAEZBA010000394.1 GCA_023430245.1 Pseudomonadota bacterium | reverse complement strand
ATCGGCGACCTGCAGGACAGAGCGTGGTAAAATAAGCCGCGTCTGAGTCGCGTGCGTCCCACCCCTCCGCAGGATCAAACCGCATGCACCCGCTGAAGCTTGTTTCCGCCGACTGGCAGAAGGCCCTGCCCGTCCTCATCGTCCTTGGCATTGTCGTCTGGTTCGTGCTGTTCCGGAACACGCCGACCACGGAACAGGCATTATTCGCCGCGCTCCTCATCATTTATATGATCCACCAGATTGAAGAGCATCTGTGGCCGGGCGGCTTCCGGCAATTCGCCAATGCGCGCGTCTTCAAGAGCGGCGACGATGACTGGCCGGTGTCGGAAGGCGGCGTGGCACTGGTGAATGTCGGCTATGTCTGGCTGCCGATACTGCTGGCCGCCCTGTTTCCCGGGCCGCTGCGCTGGCTGGGGCTCGGCTGGGTCGGACTGACACTGATCAACGGCATTTCGCACATCGCCACGTCGATCCGCTTCCGGGTCTACAATCCGGGGCTGATCACCTCGATCGTGCTGTTCCTGCCGTTCACGATCTGGATGCTGTCGCGCGAAGTCTCCGCCGGCATGCTGACCGGTTGGCAGGTGGCCGCACTCCTGATCGCGGGGATTTTGCTGCACCTTCCGGTCGCGGCGCTGTTTGTGGTGCCGTACCGCCGCGGCGAAGCGCGAGCCTGACACGGTAATGACGAAAAAACCGGGCCGCGACGGTTGCGCGGCCCGGACATACTACTTGAACATCGAAGCGCGATCAGTGCGGTCGGTCGCGCTCGTCGTAGCGGCGGGCATTCTCCGCGATCTCGTCGGCCGCTTCCTTGGCTTCACGCTTCATGCGCAACGCCTTTTCGGCGATATCGTGCTGGGTCTCCTCGACGGCGCCGATCAGCGTACGAGCCGCCGAACCGAGTGCGTCGGTCGCCCCATTCGCGATAACGTCGCGCGCCGCTGCAGCGGCGCTCACAGCGGCCTCCTTCATCACCGCGCCGCCGTCGGCCAAGGCCTTGCCGGCGCGCTGGCCGCTCTCGGTGCGAGACGCCGCCAGTACCGCAGCGGCTGCACCGGCCGCGGCCACGAGAGCTTCGGCCATGATCACGCGGCTGGTCTGCGACGCCAGAATATCCTTCATCAGGTTCGAAGGCACGAAGTCGAGCAGACCACCCATCAGGCCGGTCTTCTGCGGCGACGCCTTTCGGGTCGACGTCGCACGTCTGTTCGATGACGCGCCTCTGCTCGCGCCGGCCGACGCGCGGCGTTTGGCAGGCGCACGCTTGCCGGTACTTTTGGTCGTACGTGCTGCCGTCCGCTTTGCCTTTTTCGCTTTTGCCATGTGCGGTCGTCCCTTGCTTCTGGGGGTGAAAGTTCCGCACGACAACAATCGAACCGTGAACGGGTTCCATCCCCGCACCGGCAGAACAAAACTTATCCTCTCTGACTGATACGGCTTTATGTTCGGGTCGAGGCAAGACGCAAACGGCGCTTGAAGCCGACCTACCCCCACCCACCAGCCCACCGCTCAGATAAATTCTAGCGCCAAGTCAGAATGAACGGACCAGCCATGGCTGAACGCACAACGGCGAAGAGCCTCAGGATACGCCTCAAGATGCTTTATGAGGGCCGGTCCGAGGAGGCGCACCGCTTCCGCTACGGCCTCCTGATTTTCGACATTGTAACACTCGTCTTCATCGTCGCGACCTCCTTCGTTCCGCGCGAGAGCTGGGTTGAGGTCGCGGATGTCGGCTTCGGCCTCATCATCCTCGCCGACTTCATCGCCCGCCTGATCATCAGCGATCGTCCTCTGCGCGAACTGCTTCATCCCGTCACCTGGGCCGACGCCGCAGCCATCGTTTCGTTTCTCGCGCCACTGGTGGGCGAGCCGGGTGGCTTCCTGCGCATCCTGCGTACGCTTCGATTTCTGCGGAGCTATCAGTTGCTTGCGCGCCTGCGGGCCGATTTCCCTTATTTCCGCGCCCATGAAGAAGTGATCCTGGCGGTCGCCAATTTCCTGGTTTTCCTGTTCGTGATGACGGGTTTCGTCTACGAAACCCAGTACGCCACCAATCCGGGCATCAAGAATTATGCGGACGCGCTTTACTTTACTGTCACCGCCCTGACCACCACCGGTTTCGGCGACATCACGCTGGAGGGCACCGCCGGCCGTCTGATCTCGGTCGCCATCATGATCTTCGGCGTGACTCTGTTCTTCAACCTTGCCCGCGCGGTCCTTCGTCCCAGCAAGGTGCGTTTCGAGTGTCCCGATTGCGGATTGTTGACGCACGACCCCGATGCTGTGCACTGCAAGGCCTGCGGCAAGATGTTGAAAATTCCGAACGAGGATCTCAATTGACCCGCAGCTTGTTCGCCGACGCGGTCAGAACGGGCCGCGCGCGCGCATCTGCTCCATCACGCGCTGCAGTTCACCGATCCTCGTTTCGTAAATTTGCCGCAGACACGCGATATCCGCCCCGCAGGCTTCGCGCCGCTTCAGAAAGTCGCGCTGAGCATCCTGCATATCGCCGCGTTGCCCCATCCCGACAAAGGCCGTGCTCCACTGATACAGCGTCGCCATCCGTGCCTCGGACTGGCCGAGACTATAATGACTGCAAATTGCCTTCTCCGCGGGCGACATGGCATCGGCACAATTCAAAGGCGCGTAATCCGCCGCCGAAACCGGCCCGGCCTTCACAGCGACACAACCGACAACCACAAGTGCAAACAGAATTGAACGAGACATCATCACATGCCCTCGCGACTCACCCGCGCCCAATATCGCCTCTCGTCTTCACGAAATCCATGACGCCGTGACCAGTAAAGCGGATGCGACACAATCCAGCCCCCTATGCTCTGGTCATCTTCGACCTCGACGGCACGCTGGTCGACAGCTTTCCATGGTTCCTGCGGGTCGTGAACGACGTCGCGCGCGAATTCAATTTCAGACCGATTGCAAACGACGACATCGCGGGG